>JBDTNY010000050.1:0-15873 GCA_039933515.1 Actinomycetota bacterium | reverse complement strand
CCGTCCCCTGGCGCGAAGCCCACGCCCCCAGGCGGGCCTCGCGCGGCCGGCCGCGGAAATACGCGAGCGATTCGGCGTCGGTGGTGGGCATGACGGTCCCGGTCACCACCACCTGCCGGTCGAGGTCGCGCCACAGGAGCGCGAACGCCGCCCGAGGGTTCGCCGCCAGGTCACGCCCTTTGCGGCTCTCCCGGTTCGTGTAGATCACGAAGCCCCGCTCATCGAAGCCGCGCAGGAGCACGTGGCGGACCATCGGCGCCCCTTCGGCGTCGGCGGTCGCGAGCGCCACCGCGTTGGCTAGATGGATGCCCTCGGCCTCGGCGTCGTCGTACCAGACGCGGAACTGCGCCATCGGCTCCGGCGCCACGTCGTCGAGTTCGAGACCGTGGTCGGGCTTGTCACTCATGGCGACATCGTCCTCAGGGGGCCCGCCCCGGTCGTGGCCGAAGGTCCCGGCGCGGGTGGGCCCACAACGCCGGAAGGGGTGCCCCCGGCAGGACTCGAACCTGCGCTTCCGGCTCCGGAGGCCGACGCTCTATCCGCTGAGCTACGGGGGCGTAGCCACCGAGGAGTCTAGCAACCGGCCCTCGGGCTCCCCGCCGCTTGGGGCGCGACCCTCGCGCGACCACGATCCGCCACCCGGGACCTATTCGCCTGGTGGGGCCGACCCGTTGCCCGCATCGTCCGTGAGGGAAGCGTCCGAGACCCCCGGGGTATCCTCGCTCCATGCCCGAGGGAGCCCGTGTGCTGATGGTCGACGACGACCCCGTGATCCTGCGATTGCTCGAGGTGAACTTCCGCCTGGAGGGGTTCGTCGTTGACAGCGCCACCCGCGGCGAGGAGGCGCTCGCGCTCGCCCAGGCGTCGCCGCCGGCTGCGGTGCTCCTCGACATGATGATGCCCGGTATGGACGGCGTCGAGGTGTGCCGCAGGCTCCGGGCGCTCCCCGGTCTCGGTGACGTCCCGGTGATCTTCTTGAGCGCGCGCGTCCGCGACGAAGACGAACCTGAGGCAGCCGACCTCGGCCCGGTCAGCCACGTGGCCAAGCCGTTCGACGCGCAGGAGCTCGTGGGGCTGGTTCGGCGCACGATCGGGGGGTCCCGATGATCGAGGATCAGCTCGTCGCGTGGCTCGGCGAGGGTCTCGCCGCCGCGGCACCGGCGCTCGGCCTCGAGGGCGAGCTGCCGATCCCTGAGCTCCTCGCACCCAAGCAGAAGGACCACGGGGATTTCGCCACCAACGTCGCCCTCGGGCTCGCGAAACGCGTCGGCAGGCCGCCGCGCGACGTCGCGCAAGCGCTTGCCGCGGCGCTTCCGCAGGTCGAGTTCGTCGAGCGCGTCGAGGTTGCCGGACCCGGCTTCCTGAACGTCTTCACGACCGATGACTGGCTACATGCCGCGCTCCGCAGGGTGGTCGATTCGGGTGCCGCGTACGGCCGGGCCGAGCCGAGCGGCCGTCGCGTGCAGGTCGAGTTCGTGAGCGCGAACCCCACGGGCCCCCTCCATATCGGACACGCGCGCAACGCCGTGCTGGGGGACGCGCTCGCGCGGCTGCTCGAGGCCGCGGGCTGGACGGTCGAGCGCGAGTACTACTTCAACGACGCCGGTCGCCAGATGGATCGGTTCGGCGAGTCTGTTGAGGCGCGGTACCTGCAGGCTCTTGATCTGGCCGGCGAGGTGCCCGAGGACGGGTATCACGGCGACTACCTCGTGGATATCGCCGCCGATATCGTGCGCGAGCACGGCGATTCCCTCGCTCAGCTGTCGCCCGAGGAGCGCCGTGTCCAGCTGCTCGCCGCGGGCTCGCGCCGCGTGTTGGCCCAGATCCAGGCCACGCTCGATCGCTTCGGCGTGCGGTTCGACGTCTACTTCAGCGAGACCGAGCTGCAACGCAAGGGCGAGATCGACGCCTCGATCGAGCGGCTCCGTGCGGCGGGGTATGCATACGACGCCGAGGGAGCGGTGTGGTTCCGCTCGACCGCGTTCGGCGACGACAAGGACCGGGTGGTGATCCGCTCCAACGGCCTCCACACCTACTTCGGGGCCGACTGCGCCTACCTGATCGACAAGTTCTCTCGCGGGTTCGACCGGGTCATCTACGTGTGGGGTGCCGACCACCACGGCGACGTCGCGCGCGTCAAGGGCGCCGCCCAGGCCCTCGGCCTCGATCCCGAGGCCGTTGAGATCGTGCTCTACCAGTTCGTGTCGTTCATGCGGAACGGCGAGATCGCGAAGATGAGCAAACGGTCGGGCTCGGTCATCACGCTCGATGAGCTGCTCGACGAGGTGGGGGTCGACGCCGCCCGGTTCACGCTGCTGACGTCATCGAACGATTCGGCGATGAACTTCGACATCGAGCTGGCGAAGCGTCAGACGATGGACAATCCCGTCTATTACGTGCAATACGGGCACGCGAGGATCGCCGGCATCCTGCGCACGGCCACAGCGCGGGGCGTGGTGCTCCGGGCGGTCGGCGAAGCAGACCTGGCGCTGCTCGCGGAGGACGCCGAGCTCGACCTGCTCCGCGCCATGGCCGACATGCCTGCGCAGATCGCTGCCGCCGCCGATCTCCGCGCGCCCTATCGCCTCACCCACGCCGCGCAGGATCTCGCCGGGCGGTTCCATCACTTCTACGCCGAGCATCGGGTCCTCGACGAGCAGGCGCCTGAGCTCACGCAGGCCCGACTCTGGCTGTGCGCCGGCACGAAGCAGGTGCTCGCGAACCTACTCGCGTTGCTCGGCGTGGCCTCGCCGGACCGGATGGATCGGGCGGATGACTGACGAGCTCGACGCGGGATCTTCCCGCGTCGGGTCCTCGCTCGCCGACCTCGCCGATCGTGCGCGCCGTCCCTCGGCCTGGCCCGCGTCGGCGTCGATCGGCGCACAGGGTCTCGAGATCGGGGGCGCGGCGTGTATCGACCTCGCCGCGCGGTTCGGCACGCCGTTGCTGATCGTCGACGAAGCCGACCTGCGCGCGCGGTGCCGGGCCGTCGCCACCCGGTTCGACCGCGTGCTGTACGCCGTGAAGGCGTTCACCGCACACGCGGCGATCCGGATCGCGCTCGACGAGGGGCTCGACCTGCTGGCCTCGACCGGTGGCGAGGTTGAGGCCTGCCTGCGCGCGGGCGCGCGCGCGGATCGGATCGTGCTCCACGGCAACAACAAGTCCGACGACGAGCTGCGGCTGGCGATCGAGGCGCGGCTCTCGCTCGTGATCGCGGACGGGGCTCCCGAGCTGGAACGGCTCGACGCGATCGCACGCCGGGCGAACCGCGTGCAGCCGGTCCTGTTGCGGATCGTCCCGGAGGTCGTGGTGCGCACGCACGAAGCGATCGCGACCGGTCACGAGGCGTCGAAGTTCGGGACGCGGCGCTCCGAGGCCGTGGCCGTCGCACGGCTCGCGGCCTCCTCTCCCGGTCTGCGCTTCGATGGGCTTCACGCGCATATCGGCTCGCAGGTCCCCACCGTCGAGTCCTACGAACGCTCGCTCGACGCGCTGCTGGGGCTCGTCGTCCAGCTACGCGAGGCCGGCGTCGCGCCGGTGCGCGTCCTCGATCTCGGGGGAGGGTTCGCGGTGCCCTACGTCGACGAGCCCGGCCTGGATCCCGGCGAGGTGGCGGAAACGCTCTATGCGCGGCTATCGGCGTGGGCGGCCGAGGAGGGGTTCACCCCTCCCGCGCTGATCGCCGAGCCTGGGCGCACGCTGGTGGCGAACCCCGGCGTCACGCTGTACACCGTCGGCGCCCGGAAGGAGGCCGGGGGGCACACGCTCGTGGCGGTCGACGGCGGGATGTCCGACAACCTGCGACCGATGCTGTACGACGCCCGCTTCCAGGCGCTCGCCGCGGATCGTCCGCCGGCCAGATCCGAGCCCACCGTCCCGATGACGATCGTGGGCAAGCACTGCGAGTCGGGCGACGTGCTTGCCGAGGATGTCGCGCTGCCACCCGACATCGGGCCGGGCGACCTCGTCGCGCTCGCCGCTACGGGCGCGTACACGTATTCACTCGCCACGGCGTACAACCGGGTGGGCCGTCCGTCGGTCGTCGCCGTGCGCGAAGGGGTCTCGACCCTGTGGCTCCGCCGGGAGGACGCGGCCGACATGGATCGGTTCGAGACCGCGGCCGCCCGCCCGGTCATCGACGCGAGGGTCCCTGAGGGCATCACGGTGCGCCCCGCGCGGCCGCGCGACGCGACGTCGTTCGTGGCGCTGTGGCAGGCCGTCGTCGACGAGGGCAGGTTCGTGCGCAGCGAGACCGTGGCGCATCCCACGCGGGTCTACCGCGCGCGGTTCCGCCGGTCGTGGACCGACCACGACGCGCAGCTCGTGGCCGTCGAAGGCGATCGTGTGGTCGGGCACCTCTACATCCAGCGAGAGCGCCATCCGGTCACGCGCCACGTCGCGACCCTCGGCATCTCGGTGGCACCCGACCGCCGCGGCAACGGGATCGGGGCGACGCTGCTCGGGGAGTCGATCCGGTGGGCGACTGCCGTGGGGGTCGACAAGATCGTCCTCTCGGTCTACCCGCACAACACCGCGGCGATCTCGCTCTACCGCCGGTTCGGGTTCGTCGACGAGGGCCGCCTCGCGCGCCAATCCCGGCGCACGACGGGCGACGTGGACGAGATCTTGATGGGCTTGTGGCTCGGTGGCTGAACCCTGCCAGCCTCGGTGGCTGAACCCTGCCGGCTCATCCGCGACCGAGCGGCCACGGGTCGAGGATCAGCGGAGGGATCGGTTCCTGGTTGAAATCGAACTCCCCGGCGAGGTCGCCCAGGAGCGGAACGTCCTCGCGTACGGTCGGCCGGGGGTCGGGTCGCCCGAGGTTCTGTCCATCGAGGCGCTGCCCGCCGAGGAACCGGTCCTCGATCAGCTTCAGGTAGGCGTCGAAAGAGAGGGTCTGCCCGTCGATGCCGAGGGAGCGGTCGGCCCACGGGCTGATCAGGATCCCGGGCACGCGCAGGCCGTAGCCGGCGGCGTCCACCCGCGGGGGCTCGACATGGTCGTAGAAGCCGCCCCAGTCGTCCCACGTCAGGAAGATCGCCGAGCGGTCCCACAGGTCGCTGCGCATCACCGCGTTCACGAGCCCGGTGACGTAGGCCTGGCCCTCGGTGATCGGCGCCCCGGTGCCCGGATGCTCGCTCGAACCGCCGCGACCCGGCACGATCCACGTGACCGAGGGGAGCGTCCCATCGGCGACCGACTCGAAGAACGACGCGTGGGTTTGGATCCGGTCGAGCTGCCCCGTCTCGTGGACGTCGCTGAAGCCGGTCAGCACGTTCTGGGGCCGGGCCGGGCCGCCCAGGTCGCACTCGGCACGCGTGTCCTCGGGCTTGCGGCACAGCGCGTCGCCCGCGTAATAGGCCCAGCTCACGTCGCGCTCATGCAGGAGCCACGTGATGTCGGTCCAGGCCCAGAGTTCGGGGTGCTGATACCACTCCAAGTCGTCGAACAGGTCGCCCATCCGCAGGTCGGTTCGGCACGTGGCGGCGTCGTGCGGATCCGTGCACCTCGCCGACCACCCCGAGACCAGGAACAGGTGCGAGGGGAGCGTCCACGAGTCGGTGGGGGCAAACATGCGGTCCTGCAGCACGAACCGCTCCGCGTACGCCCAATAGTTGGGGATCGTTCGATGGTCGTGGAACGACATCAGGTCCGGCTGGCCCTGCGGTCCGACGAACGGTGCGCAGCCCGGGCTCGCCGGCAGCCGCACGCACGCCCGCCCTGCGGCGGCTCGGATGGATCCGTCCATCCTTCCGCCGTCGACGGTTGTGACCGACGCATCGTGATCGTGCGGGCCACCCTGGTTCACGAGCCGTGTCGTCGGGTACGGACGCACGCAGCGATGCAGGGTGGGATGCGGCACGCAGACCGAGGGCGTGCCGTCAGGGTTCAAGGGGATCCCGTCCGCGCCGGGGAAGGTCCCGAAGTAGTGATCGAACGACCGGTTCTCCTGCACGATGAAGATCAGGTGGTCCAGGTTCTGGATACCGGCCGCAGGGTCGATCGGGCGATCGCTCCCCGACGCTGAGGTCGTGCTGGGGACGGGCTCGGCAGTCGACCCGGGCGCATCGGCGCCCGGCGAGGTGCATGCGGCACCGAGCAGCGCGGCGGTCAGCACGAGGGAGGCGAGGCAACGGGCAAGGCGGCGTCTCACGGGCCGGAACTGTAGCCCACCCCGCAGTCGCGACCACCCAGCGGGCTCGGGGGGCGTCCGTGAGGTCCGAGCAGGCGCTCGCCACGAGGCTACGATTGGCCTGTCCGGATCGAACCGCCGGATCGAACGGAAGGATCATCGGGTGCCTGAGGAACGCACGATCCGCGTGGGGTTGTTGGGCTGCGGCAACGTCGGCGCAGCCGTGATCCGCCTGCTCGCGGAGCACGCCGACGACATCGCGATGCGCGCGGGCTGCCGGCTCGAGGTGGCTCGCGTCGCCGTCCGTGACCTGGCCCGCGACCGATCGGTACCGCTGCCTGCCAACGCATTCACGACCGACGCCGCCTCGGTCGTCGACGATCCGGCGATCGACATCGTGTGCGAGCTCCTCGGCGGCATGGAGCCGGCGGGCGGCCTGATCCTGCGCGCGTTCGCGAACGGGAAGTCGGTCGTCACGGCGAACAAGGAGCTCCTCGCGGGCGACGGCGCGACGCTGTTCGAGGCGGCCGACGCCGCGGGGCGCGACCTCTACTTCGAGGCCGCCGTCGCCGGCGCGATCCCGTTGATCCGACCGATGAAGGAGTCGCTGTCGGGCGAGCGGATCTCGCGGCTGCTGGGGATCGTGAACGGCACGACGAACTTCATCCTCACGCAGATGACCGACCACGGCTCGGCGTTCGCCGACGCGCTCGCCGAGGCGCAGCGCCTCGGCTACGCCGAGGCCGACCCCACCGCCGACGTGGAGGGGTTCGACGCGGCCGCCAAGTGCGCGATCTTGGCTTCGATCGCATTCAATACCCGGGTGGTCGCCGCCGACGTCTACCGCGAGGGCATCACGAAGATCACGGCACTCGACATCGCCGACGCGGCCCGGATGGGGTACGTGGTGAAGTTGCTCGCGATCGCCGAGCTCGACGAAGGGGAGGTGAGCGCACGCGTGCACCCGGCGATGATCCCGGCGGCGCACCCGCTCGCGAGCGTGCGCGATGCCTTCAACGCCGTGTTCATCGAGGGCGACAAGATCGGCCAGCTGATGTTCTACGGACGTGGGGCGGGCGGCGATCCGACGGCGACCGCGGTCGTCGGCGACCTCGTGACGGTGGCCCGGCACACGGTCTCTGGTGCGCGGGGAGTGGGCTGCACGTGCGCGATGCAGCGACCCCTTCGCTCGATGGACGGCACCCGCGGCCAGTACTACCTGAACCTGCACGTCGAGGACCGCCCGGGGGTCTTGGCCGAGGTCGCGGAGCATTTCGGCCGCAACGGCGTGTCGATCGAGCGTGTATGGCAGGAAGGCGCCGGAGACGAAGCCACGCTCGTGTTCATCACGCACCGAGCGCAGGAAGGCGCCTTCCAGAAGACCATCCAGGAGCTGCGCGAGCTCGCCGCCGTGCGCGCCGTCTCGAGCGTCCTACGGGTGGAGGGAGAGGAGTGAGCGCCACGGCCCCGATGCCCGGCGCCCCTCAATGGCGCGGCGTCATAGAGGAATACCGAGCCCGACTTCCGGTCACCGTCTCGACCCCGGTGATCACGTTGGGGGAAGGAGGAACGCCGCTCGTGCGCTCCGGATCGCTATCGGCCGACACCGGATGCGAGGTATGGCTGAAGTACGACGGCGCGAACCCGACCGGCTCGTTCAAAGATCGCGGGATGACGCTCGCGATCAGCAAGGCGGTGGAAGCCGGCGCGAAGGCGGTCGTGTGCGCGTCGACCGGCAACACGTCGGCGAGCGCGGCAGCCTACGCCGCGAAGGCGGGGCTCACCTGCGCGGTGCTGGTTCCCAAGGGCAAGATCGCGCTCGGCAAGATGGCGCAGACCCTCATCCACGGCGCCCGCGTGCTGGAGGTCGACGGCAATTTCGACGACTCGCTCGAGCTCGCGACGGACCTCGCCGCGCACTATCCGGTCACCCTCGTGAACTCGGTGAACCCCTATCGGCTGCAGGGCCAGAAGACCGCGGCGTTCGAGATCTGCGACGCGCTCGGCCGGGCGCCCGATGTCCACTGCGTGCCGGTCGGCAACGCGGGCAACATCTCGAGCCACTGGATCGGTTACTCCGAGTACCTCGCCGATGGCTCGATCGCTGAGCCGCCGCAGCTCTTCGGCTTCCAGGCGCAGGGGGCCGCCCCGATCGTGCGCGGCGAGCCGGTGAAGGATCCGCAGACGATCGCCACGGCGATCCGGATCGGCAATCCGGCGTCGTGGGACAAGGCCGTGAGGGCCGCGAAGGAGTCCGAAGGCGCGATCGAGTCGGTCACCGACCGCGAGATATTGGCGGCGTATCGCCGGATCGCGCGGGAGGGGATGTTCGCCGAGCCGGCAAGCGCGGCGAGCGTCGCCGGGCTCCTGCACCTGCACGCCGAGGGGAAGCTCCGCGCCGGCGCGACGGTGGTCTGCATCCTCACCGGACACGGCCTGAAGGACCCCGAGTGGGCGATCGCAGGCGCAGCGATCCCGCCGACCGTTCCCGCCCAGGCAGAGGCCGTCGCGGCCGAGCTGGGACTGTAGCCGCCGTGCGCCTCGAGCTTCGCGTCCCGGCCACGTCGGCGAACCTGGGTCCCGGGTTCGATTGCTTCGGGTTGGCGCTCGACCTGTGGAACGAGGTCAGCGTCGAGACCGGCGTCGAGCCGTCGGTCAGCTGGAAGGGAGAGGGCGCCGCCGAGCTCGCCACCGACGGCTCCGACCTCGTTCACCGCGTGATGACCTCGGTGGCGGACTCGTTGGGCCGTCCGCTCCCGGCGTTCGCACTCCGGGGCCTGAACCGGATCCCGCTCGAACGCGGCCTGGGGTCGTCCTCGGCGGCTGCCGTGGCGGGCGCCGCCCTCGCCCTTGCGCTCCTGGGCGAGCCTGCCGAGCCGGCGGATGTCTTCGGTCACGCGGCGCGGATCGAGGGGCATCCGGACAACGCCGCGCCCGCTGTGTACGGAGGGTTCACGATCGCGCTCGCCGAGGGCATCGTTCGAAGGCTGGACCCGCACCCCGGTCTTCGCCCCGTCGCGCTGATCCCCGACCAGCGCCTCCCCACCGCCGAGGCACGCAGGGCGCTTCCCGACGTCGTGCCGCGCGAGGACGCGGTCTACAACGTTGCGCACGGCGCCCTCGCGGTCGAGGCGTTCACCCGCGATCCCTCCCTGCTCTCGGTCGCGTTGGGGGACCGGCTGCATCAGGACGCGAGGCTGGCGCTCGTCCCGGCGGCGCTCGAGGTGTTCGGAACGCTGCGGGATGCGGGTGTGCCGGTATGTGTCTCGGGCGCAGGCCCCACGCTGCTCGTATTTCCCGGTGGGCCGCTCGAGGCTCCGGCGGGCTGGCGCGCGCTCCCGCTTGCGGTCAGCGACACCGGATTCGAGTTCGTCGAGCGATAGCGCCCGACCTCAGGCGCCGGTGCAGGCGCCCGCGCTGGCGGGCGCGTCCCGCGTGATCCACCTCGCCACGAGCGGCGCGAACTCACCCGACACGATCGCGTAGCCCACGTGGTCCTCGACCACCGAGTTCGCGAAGACCAGCCCGGCGACCTTCCCGCTCTGCAGCACGAAGGGCCCGCCGCTGTTGCCGGGGGCGACCTCGGCTTGGAGCTCGTAGAGGCGTCTCGCAACCTCTCCGCCGCCATAGATGTCGTGGCCCACCGGGTCGATGATCTGGCGGACCGCCGCGCCGCCTCCGGTGAGCGGCCCGCCGCCCGGGAAGCCGAGCACCGCGCCGCCGTCACCGCGTCCGAGCTCTCCGTCCAGCAGGGTGAGCGGCGGGGCCGAGAGCGACGGCACATGCAGGACGGCGACATCGAGCTCGGGGTCGAACCCGATCACGGTCGCCCGATGGTCGCGACCGCCCGCACGGATCCACTGCTCGGTCGTGCCCGCCACCACGTGCGCGTTGGTCAGCACGAAGCCGTTCTGGACGACGAAGCCGCTCCCTTGGTTCAAGAATCCCCGGTAGCAGCCGTCGCCCAAGACCTCGACCATGCTGGGTGCGGCGGCCCGGTACGCGGCCAATGCATCGGCGCCCGATGGAGGGTCCACCGGATCGGCCGGGATGGGCGGCAAGCCGATGAACACGTCGGGGAATCCGAGCAGGCCCAGGACCCGCTGCAGCTCGCCGATCATCGAGGGCGGCGCGGGCAGCACCGCATCCAGCTCTCGGACGATCCTCGAATCGCGGATCCCGCG
Source organism: Actinomycetota bacterium (assembly GCA_039933515.1). Taxonomy (GTDB): domain Bacteria; phylum Actinomycetota; class UBA4738; order UBA4738; family HRBIN12; genus JAOUEA01. The sequence continues at coordinate 5,553 of JBDTNY010000050.1, read as the reverse complement.
GGCGAGCTGCGGGAACGGTCCGTTCGCGAGGTTCAACGCCAGGAACCAGGTTGTGAGCAGGAGGGCGATGACCGAGATCGCCGCTCCTCCGTAGGCATCGGCGGCGCGCATCCGCGAGCCGTGGGCGCGGGTGCGCACGCGGCTGCCGATCACCCAGCCAGCGAGGTTGCCGATCGCCCCGCCGATCAGCACCACCCCCAGGGCGATCGCGATGTGCGTCAGCGGGTCGTGGCCGAGTTGGGCGATCCGCGGCGCGAGTGCGATGCCGAGCACGACGCCCAGCACCAAGCCCGTCAGTCCGATCACCTGGAGAACCGCGCCCCGTCGGTAGCCCCCGAAGACGGAGAGCGCGAGCAGCACGAGGAGGACGGCATCGAGCACGGTCATAGCGAAGGTATCGTCCCATGGGAACGCGGGCTGAGGAGGTTGGTGGTGGGAGCGTTGCGGGGCAAGCGGGCGATGATCACAGGCGGGACGACCGGTCTGGGCCGGGCGATCGCCGAGTCCTTCGTCCGCGAGGGGGCTGCCGTCGCGATCACGGGGCGTGACGAGACGCTCGGGCTCGAGGCGCAGGCGTCCCTGCGTGCCGGCGGCGATGCGTGGTTCGTGCGCGCCGACGCGGGTGATCCCGTGCAGATCGACGCCTCCGTGGCCGAGGCGGTGAGCGCGCTGGGTGGGATCGACGTCCTCGTGAACAACGCTGGGATCGGGGTGGCGGCGACCGCGCTCGACACCCCCGCGGCCGACTTCGATCGGGTCATGGCCGTGAATGTGCGAGGTTGCCTCCTCTACGCGCAGCGGTGCTTCCCGCACCTCGAGGCCGTCGGCGGATCGATGATCCATATCGGTTCTGACGCCGGCGTCCTGGGAGAGGTCGACATCGCGATCTACTCGGTATCGAAAGCGGCCGTGCACATGCTGTCCAACGTGCTCGCGATCGAGTGCGGTCGCCGCGGCGTGCGTTCCAACGTGATCGCACCGGGCGACACGGAGCCCGGGATGCGCCATATGGGTCCTCCCGGCGACCACGACCGGCCTGAAGACGACCCCTCGACGTGGCCGCTCCCGCCGGTCGGCCGCGTCGGCCGTGCGGCCGACGTGGCCGAGGCCGCCGTGTACCTCGCCTCCGAGCGCGCATCGTTCCTCAACGGGGTGACGCTCGTGGTCGACGGCGGGATGAGGGCCGGGTTCAACACGGCGCGGTTCCCGCCGACGACATCTTGAGCGCGCCCTACAGCCCGCCACGTCGCAGCTAGACTGGAGCCTCAGTGGTCACGATCGCCCACATCTCCGATCCGCACGTCGGTTCGCCGTTCTTCGTGCCGAACCTGATGAACCGCGTGATCAAGGAGATCAACGAGCTCGCACCCGATGCCGTCGTGTGCACCGGCGACCTCACGACCGACGGGTACCGACAGGAATACAAGAACTGGCTGGCGTACGCGGACCGGATCGAGGCCCCGATCCACACCGTGCCCGGCAACCACGATTCCCGCAACGTGGGGTACCTGCATTTCGAGGATCTGATCGGGCCGAGGATGTGGACGGCCGACGTCGAGGACGTCCGGATCGTCGGTCTGGACTCGAGCGAGCCGGATCTGAACGAGGGCAAGGTCGGTCGCATGCATTACGACTGGATCCGCCGCCAGTTCCAGGAGCCTGCCGCGCTGAAGGTGTTCGCCCTGCACCACCACCTGCTCCCGATCCCGGGCACAGGCCGCGAGCGCAGCACGGTCATGGACGCTGGCGACCTCCTCGAGGTGCTGATCCATGCGGGCGTCGATCTGGTGCTGTCGGGGCATAAGCATGTGCCGTACGTCTGGCGGCTGGAGAAGATGTACGTGGCCAACGCGGGCACCGTGTCGTCGCTGCGGGTCCGGGGCTACACGAAGCCGTGCTACAACGTGATCGAGTTCGACCGTGGGGAAGTCAAGATCCTCCGCAAGTTCCCCTTCGGTGACGCCACCACCATGGCGCACTTCTCGCTCTCGGGCGAGCAGTTCCACCGGGCGCACGAGCTGCCCGTGCAGGAGCGCTCCGTCCCGGTCGGCGATTAGCGCCGAGACCGCCATCCGACGACCCTGCGCCCGATCTGGAAGGTGATCCGAGCCGATGCGCACCCTCGTTCTCGTGGATGGAGAGCATTACCCGTCGGTGACCCGGTGGGGTATCGAGACTGCCCGCTCGCGAGGTCACGACGTGGTGGGCGCGCTCATGGTGGGGGGGATCGAGAAGATCGATCCGGGCGCACCGCCCGATTTCGGCGTCCCGACCATCACGGCCGGCATCGACCGGATGGCGGCGCTCGGGTCGGCCATCGATGCGTTCGCGCCCGAGGTCGTGCTCGACCTTTCCGACGAGCCCGTGCTCGGGTACCGCGAACGGATGGAGCTCGCCGCGGTCGCGCTCGCTCGCGGCGTGGTCTACCGCGGCGCGGACTTCCGGTTCGATCCGCCCGCAGACGGACCGCCGATCGGGGCACCGACGCTCGCCGTGGTCGGCACTGGCAAGCGCACGGGCAAGACCGCGATCAGCGGCGAGGTGGCCCGGCTCGCGGCTCGACGAGGCCTCGCCCCGGTCGTCGTCGCGATGGGCCGCGGCGGCCCAGCCGAGCCTCAGGTCGCCGAGGCCGGGAGCGTCGATCTCGCGCGCCTCCTGGACCTGGTCCGCTCGGGCCACCATGCGGCCTCGGACTACCTCGAGGACGCCCTCACCACCGGCGTCACCACGATCGGCGCTCGCCGCGCCGGCGGGGGTCTGGCCGGGGCGCCGTACGCGACGAACGTGCGCGAGGCCGCCGAGCTTGCCGCTGCGCGCGGCCCCGGGATCGTGATCTTGGAGGGGAGTGGCGCCGCCGTACCCCCGGTGCCATGGGATGCGGGCATCCTCGTCGTGCCGGCGTCTGCCCCGCCGGAGTATCTGGGTGGCTACCTAGGTCCGTACCGTCTCTTGCGGTCGGACCTCGTGGTTGTTACTATGTCGTCCAGTCCACTTGCTGGGCCTGAGAACCTCTCCGCACTCCGTTCCCACGTCGGCCGCTTCCTCGATGACGCCCGGTGCGTGGTGACCGACTTCATCCCGGTGCCGCTGTCAGACGTGCGGGATGCGAGGGTGTTCTTCGCCACGACAGCGCCGGAGGCGGTCGCCGCCCGACAGGTCGAACACCTGACGAGCGCCCACGGATGCGACGTCGTGGGATGGAGCGCACGGCTGGCCGATCGGGCCGGCCTCGCGGAGGACCTCGACGCGGCCCAGGGGTACGACGTCCTCCTCACGGAGCTGAAGGCAGCGGCCGTCGACGTGGCGTGCGAGCGAGCGTTGGCCCGAGGGGCGGAGGTCGTGTTCGTGGATAACCGCGCCATCGCGGTCGAGGGTTCGACCGATCTCGAGTCGGCCCTCAGCAGGGTGATCGACCACGCAATCGAGCGAGGGACCCGACGGTGAACCAGCCCGACACCAAGACCCACATCGTGATCTCGGATCGCGAGCCGGGCCTGCCGTTCTCCAAGGGATTGCTCGCATCGCAGGTCATGGTCACCGGCCTCTCCCCGTTCCGCGCCTACCAGGTGGCCGAGGCCGTCGAGCAACGCCTGCGCACCGAGGGCCGGATCTCCCTCACGAGCGACGAGCTCTCCGACGCGGCCCTGGCCGTGCTCGCCGAGATCGCGGGGGAGCGCTACGCGCAGAACTTCGTCCGCTGGCGCGAGGTGGAACGCCTCGACGTACCGCTCGTGATCTTGATCGGCGGCGCGACCGGCGTCGGGAAGTCGACGATCGCGACTCAGCTGGCCGCCAGGCTCGGGATCGTTCGGGTGGTCGCCACCGACGCGATCCGCGAGGTGATGCGCTCGATGCTCTCGGCCGAGCTCATGCCCACGCTCCACACCTCGTCGTTCCATGCCGACGAGGCGCTACGCGAGCCTCCCTCGAAGACCGTCGACGCCCTCGTCGTGGGCTTCCGCGAGCAGACCGCCGCCGTCTCGGTGGGCATCGACGCGTTGATCGAGCGCGCGGCCACCGAGGGGACGAGCATCGTGATCGAGGGCGCCCACGTCGTCCCCGGGTTCTTCGATGTGCAGACGCACGCCGATAAGATCCTGTCGGTGTCGTTCGTGATCGGCGTCGACGACGAAGAGCGGCACCTGACCCACTTCGCCTCACGCGAGGGAGCGGTCGCCGCCAGGCCCGCGGAGCGCTACGCGAGCGGTTTCGACAACATCCGCAAGCTCCAGCGCTACGTGAAGGCGCAGGCGCTCGCCCACGGGGTCCCGATGATCCCGAACTACAGCTTCGACCAGTCGATCGCCGCGGTGACCGACCTGGTCATGGAACGCGCGACCGAACGCGCGGCCGAGCTCCGCGCGGCGGGGGTCACGAACGAGCACCGGACAGAAGGGATACCGACGTGAAGCTGTTCCTCGACACCGCCAGCATCGAGGAGATCCGTGAGGTCAACCGCTGGGGAGTCCTCGGTGGCGTGACCACCAACCCCTCCCTCGTGGCCAAGGAGGCCCAAGACCCCGAGCGGGTCTGGAAGGAGATCCTCGAAGAAGTCGCGGGCGACATCTCGCTCGAAACGACCGAGCCCGAAGCCGACGCGATGTACGAGCAGGGCGTCGGGCTGTCACAGATGGCGACCAACGCCGTCGTGAAGGTGCCGATGACCGCCGAGGGGCTGGCCGCCGGCAAGCGCCTGACCGACGAGGGGATCCGGATCAACGTGACCCTCGTGTTCTCGCCGGCCCAGGCGATCCTAGCGGCCGAGATCGGCGCGTACATCGTGTCGCCGTTCCTCGGCCGGCTCGACGATGTCGGCAGCGACGGCATGGGCATGCTCCGCACGATCTGCGAGATCTACGCGGTGCAGGGCTACCGCACGAACGTGCTGGCAGCCTCGCTCCGACACCCGATGCACGTGATCGATGCTGCCCTCGCGGGCGCTGATATCGCGACGATGCCCTACGACGTGTTCACGAAGCTCGTGAAACACCCACTGACCGACTCCGGCTTGGCGAAGTTCACGGCCGACTGGCAGACGCTCCAGAACGGATTGAAGGGAGAGGCCTAGCCTCATGGAGACCACGACCGAACGTAGTGTCCTCGAAGGCAAGCTGATCCCTGAGCTGCAGAGGATCGCCCAGGAGATGGGCATCGAAGGCACGCAGAAGTTCCGCAAGGCAGGCTTGATCGACGCGATCGTCGCCAAGGGCGGTGGCAACGGTGAGACCGCGACCGTCACGCCCCGCGGCAGCCGTCCCAGCCGTGAGGCATCCGTGCCCGAGCCGTCGTCGCCCGATCCCTCAGTGTCCGAGCCCACCGAGGGCTCGTCCGACGCCTCGCCGGCGGACCGGTCCGAGACGCGCCCGCGGGATGACCGTGGCGAGCGCGACGATGCCCCGTCCGGCGAGGAACGCCAGCGAGAGGACCGGCCCGACCGCAGCGATCGCGCTCGCCCCCGCAACCAGGGCGACCGCAACCAGGGCGACCGCAACCAGGGCGACCAGGGCGACCGCAACCAGAGCAACCAGGGCGACCGCAACCAGAGCAACCAGG
>JBDTNY010000049.1:0-18661 GCA_039933515.1 Actinomycetota bacterium | reverse complement strand
TGCCGAAGATCAACCCCGATTGGATCGCTTCGACGGTCGAGCGTCCGACCGCGGCAGGTGGGGCGACGAGCTCCACGCGGGTGAGCCTCGCGGTGCGGCTGAACAGGCTGGCAGCGCTCGCCTGGATGCCCGGCGCGATCACGCCGCCGATGAATTCCCCTTTGTCCGAGACCACATCGAAGTTCGTCGCCGTGCCGAAGTCGACCACGATCGCGCGTCCACCGACCTTCGTGAAGGCGGCGAGCGCGTTCACTACGCGGTCGGCGCCCACCTCACGCGGGTTCTCGGTGAGGATCGGCACGCCGGTCTTCGTCCCCGGCCCCACGAGGACAGGAGGGAACGGGAAATAGCGGAGGGCCATCTCCCGGAACGCCGCGGTGACATCGGGCACCACGCTCGCGATAACCAGCCCGGTGACCTGGGACTCGAACGACATCCCCCGCTGCCCGAGGAACCCTCCCAAGGCAAGGGCGAGCTCGTCGGGCGTCCGCTCGGGCTGGGTCGACAGCCGCCAGGTGTGCTCGAGCACGGGGCCACGGAAGACCCCCAGCACGATCTCGGTGTTGCCGACGTCGGCGGCCAGGAGCACGGATCACCCTTCGATCTCGAGATGGAACGAGGGCCCATCGTCGCCCACCGGGGCCGGCGGCGACAACCGTGCGGTCGCGGCGGCCCAGCGATCGAGGGGGTCCGAGAGGTCGGGATCGGTCCTGCCCAGGGCCACCGAGGACAACCGGGACAGCAGCCGGAGCGCGGTTGGCGCCGCGGCCTCGATCGCACCCAGGGGCCCACCGACCTCGGCCACCGGGGCTCCGGCCGGCACTGAGCCTGCCTCCTCGACGAGTGGCCTGAACCGTGCGCCCATGCGCCCGAACGCCTCTTTCGCCACGGCCAGGCCCACCACCGGCCCCGGTGCCTCGGCCACGATCCGGGCGAAGCCGACCGCGTCGGGGTCGCCGACCGGGCGGGCGCCGTCGGCCAAGAGCGCCGCCATCACGATCAGCATCATCGTGACGCGATCCGGCGGCGAGACGGTCACGCGTGAGCCTGGGGAAGCAAGAGGTTGTCGATCAGCCTGGTGCTCGGGAACCGCGCCGCGACGATCGCGCGGACGGGGTGATCGACGAGGTCGACCGGCTCGAAGGTCGCTTCGTCGACGACGGCCGCGTAGTCGAGCCGGGCGAGCGCGGTCCCGCCGACCTCCCGCGCGATCGCGGCGACCAGCACGGGGGCTTCGCGCTCACCGGCGCGCGCCATCGCCGCCGCTTCGGACAGCCCCAGGAACAGACAGCCCGCCTGCTCGCGCTCCTCCGGCGACAGGTAGGCGTTGCGAGAGGACCTCGCGAGCCCGTCGGGCTCGCGGACCGTCGGGCAGCCGACGATCTCGACCGCCAGACCGAGATCCGCGACCATGCGGCGCACGAGGAACAGCTGCTGGGCGTCCTTCTCGCCGAAGTACGCGGCGCACGGCCCTGCCACGTCCAGCAACCGGTGCACGGCCTTCAGCACGCCCGCGAAGTGCTCGGGTCGAGCGGCGCCTTCGAAGAGCTCGGCGAGCGGACCGGGGGCCGGCTCGGCGATCGGGGCCCCCACGGGGTACATCTCGCCGACGGAGGGAGCCCACGTGGCGTCGACGCCGGCCGCCTGCGCACGCGAGAGATCGGCGGTCTCGTCGCGCGGGTAGCGTTCGAAGTCCTCGCCGCGCACGAACTGCAGTGGGTTCACGAAGATCGAGACGACGGTGTGGCCGCGTTCCCGGCGCGAGCGATCGATCAGTCCATCGTGTCCTTCGTGGAGCGCGCCCATCGTGGGGACCAGACCCACGGTCTCGCCCCGCGCTCGCCAGCCTTCGGTCGTTGCCCGGAGCTCGGCGACGGTCCGGATCAGCTCCATCGCGCCAAGACCTCGTCGACCCGGGCTCGGCCTTCGTCATCGAGCCGCCCGGCTCGCACCGCGAGGTCGAGCGCGACCCGCGCCATCGCCACGTAGGCCGGCACGGCATCGGGCACGACCGCCGCGACGGCATCGAGATTCCGACCGATCGTCCCCGCATCCCCCCGGACCGCGGGACCGGTCAAGGCCGCCGCCGGGCCTAAGCGCGCGAGGTTGTCGAGGGTCGCGCGCTGCAGCGGCTGCATCGCGCGGACCGGATCGGGCACCCCTGCTGCCGCGAAGAGGTCGGCGGCGACCGACGACGCCGCGATCAGATAGTTCGATGCGAACACGGCGGCGGCGTGATACCGCGGGCGGAGGTCGTCCGCGAGCCGGAACGGCACACCGAGGAGATCGTCGGCGATGCGTTCGGCCACCAGGTACCCGGCCTCGTCGTCGGCGGTCACCGCGATCGCGCAGTCGGCGATCCCGCCGATCGCGCTCACGACGTCGGGGAACGTCTGGAGCGGGTGGATCGCGAGCCGAACGGCGCCTGCGGCACGGGCGGGCTCCAGGACGTCGAGCCCCGCGGCGCCCGAGAGATGGGCCACCCACCGACCGGGACCCACCGCCTCGGCTGCCGCGAGCGCCTCCACCGTGGGCGCGATCAGGTCGTCGGGGACCCCCAGCACGACGAGCTCGGCGGCGGCGGCGGCGGCGGCCGGCTCGAGCACGCGCACGCCTGGGAGATATCGCGCCGCGCGATCTTGCGTCGGCCCTCGGCCCGACACGGCCTCGATCCGGTGCCCCGCACGCTGCAGCAACACGGCGAGACCCGTACCCAGACGTCCCGCTCCGATCACGGCCACCCTCATGCGAGCGAGTATCCCAACTCAGCTGATCCAGGCGATCGGGCCGCTCGGCTCGGCGGCGCCCTCCGGAACGTCGACGGGGACAAGCACGCCGCCGAGCTCGACCGAGATCCCCGCGTCGGACGAGACGAACGCCGTCCCGTCGTCGGCGTAGGTCGCCCAGGTCAGCCCCTCGACCGACCCGACGAACCGCGGGGCGCGCAGCCCGCCGCCGGGGCCACCGTCCACCTCGAACAGCCCAGATCGCTCGCCCAGCGTCCCCGCGACCAGGGCGGTCAACCCATCGGGGGTCCACGCCATGATCCGGTCGATCTCGAACCGGTCGCTCCCGCGTCCGTACGGGATCGGCGTCGTATCGAGTCCCCGGAAGAAGAGGGCCGTTCCGAACACGCCGGTGGGCGGCGGGTTCCGGTCGATCCGTGTCCCGAACGGCGCCAGTTGCGCCTGCGGCAGCGCCGACGCCGGAACGACGAGCAGGTCGCCCACGGGCGACGCGCCGATCAAGGCGAAGTCTCGTACCGCCGTGCGCACCAACCCCACGCTCACGTACACGATGCGCACCGCCTTCCCCCGCTGCAGCGTGAAGTACGTCACGACACCACCACGGCCGACCGACAGCACGTCGCCGCACAGGTCGTCGGCGAACTGCCGCTCGCGGCCGCGCGGGATGAGGCGGACGTACGCCACGGTGAGGTGGCGGCGACATGCTCCCCGCACCGGACCGCGCTCTGCCACTACGACCCCCTCGCCGTCGGGCCCCCAAGCGATCATGTCGCCGCGCGTGACCGGTTCCGGATGCTCGCCCGGATCGAGGAAGCGCAGCACCGACGCCTGGAGCTCGGTGCGCGAACGCCGTGACGTCACGCCCACCCAGCCCTGATCGGCCCCGCCCGCCGCGACGAGCTCCACGGGGTCCTGGACGCGCGGGCCTAGTTCAGCAGTTCCCGCCTCGAGGTCCCACCGCCACAGGCGCGACGTGCCGTCCCCGAGGTCCTCGGCGTACACGATGGTGCCCGAGAAGGCGTCGGTGATCTTCGCCTGGGGCGTGTTGGCCCGAACCCAGAGGAACGCGATAGTGGCGAGCGCAACGGTGATCCCCGCGGCGGCCAGGAAGCCGCGTTGCCGTGGCCGGGGGGCCTTGGTGGTCTGGAACCGCCCGGGCGCCGATGAGGGGCTCAACGAGGCGTGATCGGGCTGGCGCAGGGGCGAACGGTACAGCGGTGCCCCGCAGTCGGGGCACGTGGACGCCCCGATCTCACCGTGCCAGTCGCAGCGCAGGCAGACGGCGGCGCTCACCTTCAGCTCCGCAGCGGCGGTGCGACCGGCCGGGCTCCACCGGCGGCATCGGGCCCCAGCGGCACCTCGAGCACCCGGGTTCCGTCGGAGAGCACAGGATCGGGATCCAGGTCGAGGAGCGGCAGCACGACGAACGCCCGCTCGGTCATCCGAGGGTGCGGCACGGTCAGTTCGGGATCGTTCGACGTGTACCCCACGATCCACAGCACGTCGATGTCGATCGTCCGGGGTCCCCATCGCACGTCGCGCACCCGTTCGAGCTCGGCCTCGACCCGGTTGGCAGCGGCGAGCAGATCCCGGGGCTCGAGCGACGTGTCGATCCGGAGCACGACGTTGAGGAAGTCCGGCTGCGGAGGTCCCCCGACGGGAGCCGTCTCCCAGACACGGGAACACGCGTCGACCGCGAGCCCCTCCTCGGCGCCGAGCAGATCGACGGCCCGCTGCAACGTCGCCAGGCGATCTCCGAGGTTCGACCCGAGGCCGAGGTAGGCGGCAGTCATGGCTACCCCGGGAGGGTGACGGACGCGCTGACGCCCGCGATCGCGAGACGGGTCGCGGCGTTCGGCTTGTGCACGGTCGCCCGCACCCGAACCACGTGCGGCATCGCGATCAAGAGCTCGGCGATCTCGGCGGCCATGACCTCGATCAGGTCGAAGGAACGGTCCGCGATCACGGTCCGCACCGCGTCGCTCACCCCGCGGTAGTCGGCCGTGACGTCGATCGTATCGGCGGCGACCTCGACGTCGATCTCGAGGTCCACCAAGAACGCCTGAGGGACATCCTTCTCGCCGGGGCGCGCCCCGTGGTGGCCATCGGCGCTGATCCCGGTCAATCGCAGGCGGGCGATCGTCATGGGCCGGCGTCGCTTCCGGCGTCCCCGCCCAACTCCCTGCCGACCTCTTGGTCGGCGGGATCGGGGGTGCGCGGTCCCTCGCCGCCTTCCTCGAACCAGTCGTCGGCCTCGGCCTCGGCGAGATCCACCCAGGGCGGCCTTCGTTCGAGCTGCAGCATCACGACACCGCTGGTGTCGGCGTGGCCGTGGGGAGCGTGCAGCCAGCGCGCGCGCAGGTACTCCGAGATCATCGGGCCGATCGTGTCGGCAGCCTCGTCGACGATGAAATGCCCGCATCCGGGAAGGAGCCCGAGCGCCGACGACGGCATCGCGTCGTTCAGGCGCTCGGCAACGAGCGGGGCGAAGAACGGATCTTCCTCGCCCCACAGGATCAGCACCGGGAACTCGATCCGTTCGAACTCGGCCTCGCGTCCTGCCAGACCTTCACCGTCGAGCGAGCGCAGGGCGCGCACGAACGCCCCGTCCTCGGTCGCGAACGGTCTCACGTACGCCTCGACAACCTCGTCGGGGATCCTCGCCCGGGAGGCGGCCCCGATATCGAAGCTCGTGCGCACGGCGGCGGCGGCGAGCTCGGCACTGGGAGCGAACTCTTCCGCACGCGCCTGGGCCTCCCGCGTGCTGTCGGCCGGCCAATAGTGGAACGCCGTCACGTCGAGCAGCACCATCGCCTCGACCCCGGTCCCGCCCAGCGCGAGCAGCTGCGCCACCCCGCCCCCGGGTCCGTGCCCCACCACCGCGAACCGGTCGATGCCCAGGGCGGCGAGCAGCTCCTGTATGTAGCCCGCCTGCGCCCGGATGTGCAGCGGCACTTCCTCAGGCTTGTCGGAGTCCCCGTACCCGAGAAGGTCGGGCGCGATCACGCGGAACCTCGACGCGAAGAGCGGCATGAACTCTCGCCACTCGTAGCTCCACAACGGGAACCCGTGCAGGAACAGGACCGCCGGCCCCTCCCCGACGTCGGTGTACGCGAGCTCGCCACCCGACGTGGCGAACCGCGCACGGGGCTCGAGCGCGAAGTTCACGAGCCGGCTCCGCGCGCGATCGCGTCGACGACCTTCGCGACCCTGGCCATCTCCTTCACGTCGTGGACCCTCACGACGTCCACACCCTGTGACGCGCACCAGGCCACCACGCCCGCGGTGCCCGCGACGCGCTCGGCCGGGTCGTCGACGCCGGTCAGCTCTCCGATGAAGCGCTTCCGGCTCGCACCGACCAGCACCGGCGCGCCCGGCCCTCGGAACGACGCGATGCCTCGCAGGAGCGCCAGGTTGTGCGCGGTGGTCTTCCCGAAGCCGATCCCGGGGTCCACGCAAAGACGGTCGCGGGGAACCCCCGCCTCGGCAACCGCCTCGATCCGCGCGGCGAGGAAGTCGCGGACCTCGGTCACCACGTCGAGGTACGTCGGGTTCGCCTGCATCGACCGCGGCTCGCCCTGCATATGCATCAGCACCAGGCCGGCGCCGGTGTCGCGGACGGCCTCGATCGTGCCCGGGTCCTTCGCCGCGGTGACGTCGTTCACGATGTGGGCGCCCGCGGCGAGCGCGGCCCGCGCGACCTCGGGGTGCCGCGTGTCGACGCTGATCGCGGCGTGGGGCGCCTCGGCCCGGAGCCGCTCGATCACCGGCACCACCCGCGCGGTCTCCTCGTCGATCGAGACCGGCTGGGCGCCCGGGCGGGTGGACTCACCGCCGACGTCGAGGATGTCCGCGCCCTCGCCCGAAAGCTGCAGACCGTGCATGACGGCATCGTCGGTCTCCATGAAGAGCCCGCCGTCGCTGAAGGAGTCGGGGGTGACGTTCACGACCCCCATCAGGAGGGTGCGCTCGCCCAAAGGGAACACGCGGTCGCGGCAGCGCCAGACGGCCTCGGTCATGGCGCCCATCGTAGCGGTGACCGGCGGAACGCTCTCAGCGTGCGCCGATGTGGTTCATGGCCTCCTGGCGGGTCCGCGCATCGGTTCGGAACAATCCCCGCACCGCGGACGTCACCGTGACGGCTCCGGGCTTCTTGATCCCGCGCATCGTCATGCAGAGGTGCTCGGCCTCGATCACGACGAACACGCCACGCGGTTCGAGCGCCCGCTCGATGGTCTCGGCGATCTCGGTCGTGAGCCGCTCCTGCACCTGCGGCTTCTTCGAGAGCACGTCCACGACCCGGGCGATCTTCGAGAGGCCAGTGATCTCATGTTGCTTGTTGGGGACGTACGCCACATGCGCTTTCCCGCTGAACGGCACCAGGTGGTGCTCGCAGATCGAGGTCAGGGGGATATCGCGCACCATGATCATCTCGTCGAAGTCGGCGCCCTCGACCACGGTCACGATGCCCGTGGGATCGACCCCCACGCCGGCACAGATCTCCTCGTACATGCGGGCCACCCGGGCGGGCGTGTCCTTCAAGCCGCCGCGGTCGGGATCCTCACCGATGCCCTCAAGCAGCAGGCGGATGCCCTGCTCGATCTTCGCGTGGTCGAACCGATCGGTCGTCACGACCCGAATCCTACGCGGGAACGAGCCGTTCCAGGGTGTCGGCGATCTCGGTGAGGTCGGTGAGCTCGCCCGCACGCGGCAGCTCGCTCGTCTCGCCCTGGCGGTTGATCCACACGCACGGCAAGCCGAGCTTGGCGCACGGCTCGACATCGTGGAACAACGACGCCGCCACGTGTACGTGCCGGGCTCGGTCCGCCCTCGCGTGGCGAAAGAACGACTCCCAATGTCCGAAGTCCGGCTTATAGCTGCCGACGTCGGACGCCACGATCCGCAGGTCGACGGGCACGCCGATCGCGAGCATCGATGCATCGAGCAGATCGGCATCGGTGTTCGAGAGGATCGCGAGCTTCCAGCCGCGGGCACGGAGATCGGTGAGCGCGGGCGGCACGTCCGGGAATACCGGCCAGGCGGGGAGCGAAACGGCCAGGGTGTCGCGCCGGTCCTCGGGCAGCTCCTTCCCCTCGGTCGCCGCGATCCGCGTGAGCGTCTCGGCCATCACCCGGCGGTACGGGATGCCGCGCCCGGCCTGGACCTTGGGCTCGAACCGGTGGTAGGCCGCCGTGAGCTCGTCGGCGTCGGCGTCGGGCCAGACCAGACCGAGCGCCGTGCGGATCCCCCCGAGCCAGTCCACGAGGGTGCCGTAGCAGTCGAAGGTAGCCCAGCGATCGCTCATGGCCGGAGTGTACGAAGAGGCGGGGCCTGCGCGGGGGGCCCACGAGGGCCTACGCGGGGGCAAGCCCCGGGCCGCTGATCGGACGAGGTGAAGCGCCGCCCGGCTCGGATCGGCGCCGCCGCGTGACCGCGAGCCCGGCCGAGCGCACCGCGTGCGTGCGGGGCTCGCGCTTGGGCACCTCGGCGAAGAAGGCCGCGACACGTTCCCGGTCGAGCGTCTCGTGCTCGATTAGCTCGTCGGCAAGCGCGTCGAGCTTGGCCCGATGCTCGGTCAAGATATCGAGCGCGACGTCGTGCGCCTCATCGAGCAAGTGGCGGACCTCGGTGTCGATCTCGAGCGCGACCGCGTCGGAGTAATCGGGGGTGGAGCCCCAGTCGCGGCCCAGGAAGACCTCGCCCTGTTTCTGGCCAAGCGTCCGCGGGCCGATCGAGTCGGACATGCCGTACTCAGTCACCATCTGGCGGGCAACCTTCGTGGCCCGCTCGATGTCGTTGCCGGCGCCCGTGGTGATGTCGCCGGCCACGATCTCCTCGGCGACGCGGCCACCCATCAACATCGCGAGCTCGTCGCGGAGCTGCTCACGCGTCATCAGGAACTTGTCCTGCTCGGGAAGCGTGAGCGTGTACCCCAGCGCCCGCCCGCGCGGGATCACCGTGATCTTGTGGACCTCGTCGGTGTTGGGCAGCACGTGGCCCACGAGCGCGTGGCCCCCTTCGTGGTACGCGATCAAGCGCCGTTCGCCTTCGTCGATGATCCTGGTCTTGCGCTCCGGCCCAGCCATCACGCGGTCCACGGCCTCCTCGATCTCGAGCATCGAGATCGAGCGCTTGTCCCGGCGTGCCGCCAGCAGCGCGCCTTCGTTGATCACGTTCGCGAGGTCGGCCCCGGTGAACCCGGGCGTCCGCCGCGCGAGGACCGCGAGGTCGACCGTTCGGTCGAACGGCTTCCCGCGTGCGTGAACCTTCAAGATCGCCTTGCGCCCCTCGAGGTCGGGCCGGTCGATCATCACCTGGCGGTCGAAACGGCCGGGCCGCAGCAGAGCCGGATCCAAGATGTCGGGACGGTTCGTCGCGGCCATCAGGATCACGGTGGTGCGCTGATCGAACCCGTCCATCTCGACCAACAGCTGGTTGAGGGTCTGCTCGCGCTCGTCGTGACCGCCGCCGAGCCCAGCGCCCCGGTGGCGTCCGACGGCGTCGATCTCATCGATGAACACGATCGCGGGCGCGCTCGCCTTCGCCTGCTCGAAGAGGTCGCGCACACGTGCGGCGCCCACACCCACGAACATCTCGACGAAGTCGGACCCGCTGATCGTGAAGAAAGGGACGCCTGCCTCGCCGGCTACCGCGCGCGCGAGGAGGGTCTTGCCGGTACCGGGCGGCCCGAACAAAAGGACCCCCCGCGGGATCTTCGCACCCATCGCCTGGAACTTCGCCGGGTGCTGCAGGTACTCCTTGACCTCTTCGAGCTCCTCGATCGCCTCGTCGACCCCGGCGACATCGGCGAATGTGGTCTTGGGCTGGTCCTTGTTCACGGTCTTGTGCTTGCTGCGCCCGAACTGCATCACGCGCCCACCGCCACCCTGCGACCGGTTCATCACGAACAGGAAGATGCCCCCGATCAAGAGCACCGGCAGGAAGACGGTGAAGAGCGTCGACAACAGCACATTCGGGCTCTGGGGGTCGACCACGATCTCGACGTTCGCCTTGTCGAGCTCGGCGATCAGCTCATCGCCGAACTCCGCTTCGTATTTCGTGGAGTAGCCGGAGCCGTCGGCGAGGTGGCCCGTCACGACCTGGGCTCCCTGCAGGATCTTGGCGTCACGCACCTGCCGGTCGGCCACCCTCGTCTGGAACTCGGAGAAGGGGATCTCCTCGCCCTGGGAGGACCGGCCGACGAACGAGATCGCCAGCAGGAACACGAGGGTCCCGAGCACGATCCACAGCGTGGGCGTGCGGGTGAGACGCTTGAAAGACGGCTCGTTCGGTAGCTGGCTCAGGATCGGCTCCTCGGGGGCCCTTCGGGAGATACGACGAGCCGCGCCGGGGCGTTCGGCCGCCTTTCGATCGATGGTAGCAGCGGGGTCAGTCCCGCATAGGTCGCATCAGCGGATGCCGGTGTCGACCGTGAGTGTGATGTCGACGTAGCCCTGCGAGGGCACCACCACGGTCTGCGACGCCGCGGACGGCGGTATGGATCCCTCGACGACGGGTTGCACCTGGTACGTGCCCGGGGCGATCGCGATCGAGAACGACCCGCCGTCGAACGTCGCGATCTCGACGTCGACGCCGTCGCCGGTGAAATGGATCCTGCCGTCCCACGGGACGTCCGGGCACGGCGACCCCGCCTGGACGACGGGGCACTGTGGTCCCGCCGACACCGTGCCGCGGATGCCGGAGTCCGACGAGACCGGCGGGTCTCCGACCCCGCCGCCGCACGCAGCTGAGAACGAGACGAGGGCGACGAGGAACGGGATCAAGCGGCGCATCGTCCTTGGACGGGCCGGGCGACCGGGTCGGTTCCCGCCGCGGGTCACTGGCCGCCGTACACGCCGGGGTGGAGCGTCGCGACGTACGGCAGGTTGCGGTAGCGCTCGCCGTAGTCGAGCCCGAACCCGACGACGAACTCGTCGGGGATATCGAAGCCGACATACCGCAGGTCGAGCGGCACCTTCTGGATGCCTTCCTTCCGGAGGAGCGCCGCGACCTCGAGCGAGGCTGGCTTGCGCGCCGCAAGGTTCTTCAGCAGGTACTTCAGCGTGAGCCCCGAGTCCACGATGTCTTCGACGAGCAGCACGTCTTGCCCCTCGAGGTCGTGATCGAGGTCCTTGAGGATCCGCACGACACCCGACGTCTTCGTCGCCGCGCCGTACGACGAGACCGCCATGAAATCGAACTCCAGCGGAAGGCCGATGTAGCGGGCGAGATCGGCCATCACGACGAACGCCCCCTTCAAAACGCCCACGAGCAACAGCTTGCCGCCGGCGTAGTCCTGGGTGATCCGGGTGCCCATCTCGGCGAGCTTGGCTTGGATCTCCTCGCTGGAGATCAGGACCTTCTCGATGTCGGCTGTATAGGCGTCCACGTAGGGGGCGAGTGTAGCGACCCAGCGCGAGGTCGTGGCGGCCACCGGGCGTCCCGATCAAGGTTCATGGTCGCGGGTCGTCGGCGCCCGCCGACACGCGGACGAACCGGCGGTCGCGCCAAGCCGTGCGGCCGCCCGGGAGATCGCGACGGCGCCCCGGGCGCCCGCCCGCGAGATCGAGCACCGCGGCGACCGACTCCCGGGTCCAGGGCGCGATCTCGTCGTCGACGGCCGCCATCTGCCAGAGCGACATACGCACCACCCGTGCGCCCAGGGAGGGGCTGAGCGCTGTGAGCTCCCGGGCCCGGAAGCGCACCTCTGCGTCGTCGCGTTCGACGATCGCGCGCTGCTCGGCCGCCGCCTGGCGCACCAGCTCGAGCCGATCGGCGTGCAGCACCGACGCGGTCCGCGCGAGCGTGCCCTGAACCTTGCGCCCCGTGATCTGCTCCAGCATCGGGATCGCGTCGAGCCGGATCGCGTTGCGCAGCAGGCGGCGATCCTCGTTCATCGGGTCGTGCCGCGGTCTGAGCCCCAGCGCCCGACAGCAAGATTCGACGTCGGATCGGGTCACGTCGAGGAGCGGCTGGACGAGGGAGGACCCGGGCCGCTCACCGTCGCCGGGCCAGATCCCCGCGAGCCCGTCCAGTCCCGTCCCGCGCAGCAGGTTGATGAGCACGGTCTCGGCCTGGTCGTCGAGGGTGTGGCCCTCGGCGACGACGTGAGCGGCGATCTCGCGGCGGACGTCCTTCGCCGCGTTCATCCGTCGGACCGTGGCCCACGCCTCCGCTGACTCGCCCGGGACCGGCGCCTCGGTCGCGACCCGCAGGTGGAACGGCAGGCCGTGACGGGCGGCGAGCCGCTTCACGTAGGTCGCGTCGGACGCCGAGTCGGGCCGGAGCCGGTGATCGAAGTGGAAAACCTCGAGCCGCACGCGGAACAGCCGTCGGAGCCGTACGAGCGACTCGAGCAGGCACACCGAGTCGGGGCCGCCGGAGACCGAGACGAGCACGGACTCCCCCGTATGCAGCAGGTCGTGCTCGCGCACCGTGGCCGTGACCCGCTCGATCACACGGGCGACGGCGGGGGGACGGCGCACCGTTGGGCTACTCCACCACCCGCGCGACCCACGCGGCGGGGTCGGAGATCTCGGCGAGGGTCGGCAACCGGTCAGGGTGGGACCAGACGAGGTTGAAGCCGTCCTGGCCCGCGAGCCCAACGACCTCGCGCACGAAGCGCTCACCCGCGTCGTACTGCTTGATCTTCTGCTCGAATCCGATCGCCCTCTGGAACGAGCGTTCGACCTTCGAGGCATGCCGTCGCTTCGCCAGGGTGCGCCGCAGCCGATCGACGTCGGCGACATGCTCGCGTCCGACCTCGTTCATCACGAACGACGCGTGGCCCTCGAGCAGCGACATGACGCCCTGCAGCGTCGCCACGAGCTCTCTCTGGGCCGGTGTGAGGATCAGGAAGAACGCGCCCATCCCCTTAAGGTCGATGCCCTCCCGGGCTTCGTCGGCCGCGCGCTTGAGCTGGACCATCAGGTCCTTCGAGTCGAGCGATACCGACCCGAGATAGGTGTCGATCATGCCGGCGAGGTGATCGCGGAGCCAGGGCGCCGCGCCGAACTGCACCCGATGGGTGACCTCGTGGATCGCGATCCACAGCCGGAAGTCACGGGCGGGCAGACCGAAGTTCCGCTCGACCTCGGCCACGTTGGGACCGACGAAATACAGGAGCCCCTCGTCGTCGGGCGGCACGAAGACGTCGTACTGACCGAGCACACGCTTGCCGACGTAGCCGAGCAAGGCGCCGGCTTGCGCGCCCATCGCCTTGCGCTTGTAGCTCGCGCGGTTGTTGGTGGACTCGGCCATCACGCGAGCGGCGAGCGGCTCGATCAGGCGCTGGAGACCGTTGAGGTTCGCGCGGATCCACTCCCCGCGCGACATCACCCAGGCACGCGATCGGAACCCCTCGACCGTGAGCCCGGTCGACGCCTTGATCAGCTCCTCGGCGTGCGGGACGAGCTCCGCGAAATCCTCGCGCATGCGAGCGCGCTCCACCGCAGGCACGGCCGCCCCCGGGCCGGCGACCTTCTTGCCGATCTGGAGCGCGGTGTCCCAATCGGCGAGCCGGGCCGCCTGGGATCCCATGGACCAGTCGACCTCGGTCGCGCCCATGGGGGGAGGGGAGGCGGTCAGCTCTCCCCCGCCGCCTTCTTCTTCGCCGCGATCATCCCGGCGCGCCGGGCCTTGCCCTCGGCGATCCGTCGGTCGGTGCCGGAGGCGAGCAGATCGGCGAGCGTCGCGTCGAACACCTCCTGATCCATGGAGACCTCGACCCGCTCCGCGGGTGCCGCGGGCGCTGCCGGTGCCGGGGCCGGCGTCGCTGCTTCGGGGGCGACGGGGGCTTCCTCGGCGGCGGCCGAAGGAGCTGCGGGGGGCGACGCGGGTGCGGGAGCCGCGGCAGCCGGCGCGGGCGTTGCCGCGATGCCGGCGGCCACGGGGACCGCCGGAGGCGCGACCGTCACGGGCGAGGCCTGCGAGAGGTCGACGTTACGCCGGGGCAGCTCTCGCCCGATGACCACGCGGTCGGCGCGGACCACGTCGGCCGACCCGACGTCCTTGGCGAACCGCGGCGCGAACCGCATGTACCCGATGACGATGAACACGACGGTGACGATCCCGAGCAGCGTCAGGAGCTGGGCCGCCTGGTACACCCAGCCGCCGTTGTTCTCGACGGGCGTGGCGCTGTTCTCGATCTTGACCTGTGCCTGGGCGACCCCGGCGACGTACATCACGGTCACGGCGACGCCAGCGGACAGCGCGAGGATCCGGCGGAAGGTTGTCATCACGCGGCGGATTCTAGCAACACGACGGCCCTCGACAGGAAAGGGTTGGGTGATGAGAGCCGGAGGTGGGATTTGAACCCACGACCTACCACTTACGAGGCGGTTGCTCTGCCCCTGAGCTACTCCGGCGGGAGCGGGTGAGTCTACCAAGGGGTGGAGGCACCACCGGCATCTCTCGGGCACACCACCCTTCCCCCTCACGCGCTCCTCGTCCATGATGCGTGCATGGCAAGGATGGACGTCGACGCGGCCAGGCCCGTCCAGCGGGTGATGGTGGGCACGGACCGGTCCGAGACCGCGGAGCGCGCCGTGAGCTGGGCGGCTGCGTTCGCCGAGCGGTTCGAGGCTGAACTCCACATCGTGCAGGTGATCTTGCCGCAGAACCCGGGTGACACGGCATACGGCGCCGCCGAGGCCACCCGGGCGCGCGGCGCCGCCGACGACCTCGCCTCGTACGTCACGTCCATCGCAGGCGAGCGGGGCCGCGCGCACGTCGTGATCGACGACGACCCGGCGATGGCCATCGTCCACGCCACGGAGGATCAGGCGATCGATGTCCTGGTGGTGGGCAACGCGGGGATGGCCGGACGCAAGGAGTTCCTGCTGGGCAACGTGCCGAACCGGATCAGCCACAACGCGCGTTGCACGGTGATCATCGTGAACACGGCGGGGGCCGACGGCCACGTCCAGCCGGTTCGCGATCCGCGCAGCACCGCGGTGATCCGGAGCTCGAAGGTCGATGAGGAGGTGCGGCCGCGACTCACCCGGCGCGGCACGCAGATCGCGACCGTCTTCGCCAAGCATGGCCTGAAGGAACTCTTCGGCCGTCCCGACGAGGAGGGCGCGATCGGGCGGCGGCGCCAGGCCAAGCGCCTGCGCAACGCGCTCGAGGATCTGGGGCCGACGTTCGCCAAGCTCGGCCAGATCCTGTCGACCCGTCCGGATCTGTTGCCGGTGGAATTCATCGAGGAGCTCGCGACCCTGCAGGATCACGTGCCAGCGCTCACCGAGGAACAGGTGGTCGCGGTGATGGAGCAAGAGCTCGGCGTCCCGTGGGAGGACGTGTTCGAGACGATCGATCCGCAACCGCTCGCAGCCGGCACGATCGCGGAGGTGCACCGCGCGATGCTCGCGACCGGCCAGCCCGTGGTCGTGAAGGTGCAGCGTCCCGAGGCCAAGGAGCTGATCGAACAAGATCTTGCGCTGCTCGAGGTGTTCGCCGAGAAGGTGGGTGAACGCCAGGGCCTGAAGTCGGTGATCGACATGGAGGCGGTCTTCCATCACCTGTCCGACTCCCTCCACCGTGAGCTCGACTTCCGGCAGGAGGCTTCGAACATGGAGCGGATGCGCGCCGTGATCGACTCGTTCTCCCGGCTCGCGGTGCCCACCGTGAACGGGGAGCTGTCGACCTCGCGCCTGCTCGTGATGCAGGACGTGCAAGGTGGACCGCTCTCGATCGCGCCGCAGGGCCCCGCGCGCCACGAGGCTGCGCGCCAGCTGTTGGAATCCTTCTACAAGCAGATCATGGTCGACGGCTTCTTCCACGCCGACCCACACCCCGGCAACCTGATGTGGCAGCCCGACGAGGACACGCTCTACTTCTTGGACCTGGGGATGGTGGGCGAGGTCGGGCCCGAGATGCGGGAGCACATGATGCTGCTCCTGATGGCCTTCTGGCAGGAAGACACCGGCTTCCTCACCGACGTGTCGCTGATGCTCGCGGGAGCGATCGACCGGAGCGACCTCGACATCGATGCCTTCGGCGGCGAGATCGGCGACATGATGACGAAGTACCGGACGGCCTCGCTCAGCGACATCCAGCTCGGCCCGATCCTGCAGGAGATGACCGAGATATCCCTGCGGCACGGCGTGCCGTTGCCCGCCTCGCTCACCCTGACCGGCAAAGCGCTCGCGCAGATGCAGCTCGCCACGGCACAGCTCGACCCCGACATCGACCCGTTCGACGTGGCGGGCAAGTTCTTGATGCGGAGCGTCTTCACGCAGATGGGCGGCAAAACCGACCCGAAGGCACTCTTCTATCAGGCGCAGAAGTTCAAGGTGCGCGCGATGCGGGTGGTCGAGGCGATCGAACGGATGATCGGGGCCCGCCCCGGCCAGAAGCTCGAGGTCAACTTCCGCGCGACCTCGCTCGAGGCCACGATCCGGCGAGCCGGACGTCGCCTGGCCCTGGCGCTCACCGCCGGCGCAGCGGTGCTGGCGAGCGGCCTCACGGCGGTGTCGGACAAGCCCGCCGCCTGGGTGCCGATCGCGTTCGGCGTCGTGGGAGGCGTGCTCACGCTTTCGATCGTCGTGGACATCGTCCGCAAGCGATGACCTGCGCCGCTAGTCGAGATCGACCTCGGCGCCCAAGCCGGTGAGCTGGGTGGTGACGGGCTCGGCCGCGCCCTCCGCCGGGTCCCCGCCTCCCCGCCGCACGGACCGCATCACGACCTTTTCGAGCACGAAGGCGATCACCGCGAACAGCAGGCCGATGATCCAGCGCTCCACGCGCCTGAGGCCCTTCTGCTTAGGTGTATCCCTCCCGGTCATGGCGTGACCTTACGCCCCTCGTCGGCTCGGCTCGATCCCCGACCGATCCCGATCGGGAGCACGCCCGTGATCGTGGTGCCCGATCCGTTCGCGCTGATCACCTCCAGCGAGCCGTCGAGCGCGCCGAGACGATCGGCGATCCCCTGCAGCCCAGTCCCGTAGCCGACGGAACCGGGATCGAACCCGCGCCCGTCGTCGACCACCGAGAACACCAGCACTCCGCCGGACTCCTGGAGGACGACCGCGACCTGCGAAGCTTCTGCGTACTTCGCGACGTTCTGGAGCGCCTCGAGCGTCGAGAAGTAGACCGCCGCCTCGACCTCCTGGGGGAAACGGCCGAGATCGCCCGCGTCGACCGCGACGGGCATCGGCAACTTGCGCGCCTGCGCGGTGAGGGCGGCCTCGAGACCCTTGTCAGCGAGCAACGGGGGGTAGATGCCGCGCGCCAGGTCTCGGAGATCCTCGAGCGCCGTCTGCGTCTCTGCCTCCATCTGCATCAGCATCTCGCCCGCCTTGACCGGGTCTCGGTCGGTGAGCGCCCGAGCCAGGCGCGCCTTGACGGCGAGCGCCACGAGCTGCTGCTGGGCCCCGTCGTGGATGTTGCGCTCGAGCTTGCGACGCTCGGCGTCCTGCGCGTAAACCAGGCGCTTCTGGGCCGCCCTCAGGTCGTCCAGCCGAAGCTTCAGCTCTTCGGTCAAGCGCACGTTGCGGAGCACGAGCCCCGCCTGCGACGCCAGGCCGGCGATCAGCTTCTCGTCGGCGGGCGAGATCGGGTCGCTCGGCGGCTTACGGACCGTGAGCGCGCCCAGTACGTCCCCGCCTTGCTCGACGAGGGAGACGCGATCCATGCCCGGGATCTCAGGCGCGCCACCGTTCAGCATCGGTACGGGGTCGGCTCCGACGTGGCCATCGGGCCAGACGGCGACTTGCCGGAGCTCCGCACCGACGGCGAGCCAAACGTCGCTTCGCTCGGCACCGATCCCCTCGCCGAGGACCCGCGCCATCCGCGGCAGGACGTCGACCTCGGCGTAGGCGTCGCCGACGCGCTCGGAGAAGTCCGCAAGGATCTCGTACGGCGTCGCCCGGCTCCCGTACACGATCCGGTTCGCGAACCGGCTCAGGCGCACCCGTACGGGCTGGAACGTCACCGCCACGATCACGGCCGCGACCAGCGTGAGGAACGAGCTGCCCCGTCCCAGCCATGTCCCGAGTCCCACCACGAGGCCCAGATAGACGAAGGTGGCGAACACCCCGAGCGCCGCGTATACGACCGTCTTCTTCACGACGAGGTCGAGGTCGTAGAGGTGGAACCGCAGCACGGCGATACCGATCGAGACCGGGAAGGCGAGGAAGGCGGTTCCACCGATCAGGCCATTCAGGACCGGATCGGAGATCGGGATGCTGACGAGGATCAGCACGAGCGCGGCGAGGAACCCGAACGACGCCCACTTGATCTGCTGGCGTTCGACGCCCCTCGACCGCCGGAATCGGCGGAAGAGGGAGTAGAGCGTCACCCCGAAGAGCGCGGGGAAGAGGAGCGCGATCACCGGGTCGAGTGACGGAAGTTCCCCGATCGCTTGCACATAGAAGGGGTTCGCGACCCCGATGTCTCCCGACCCCGTGAGCATCTTCTGGCCGAAGACGAGCGACACCGCAAGGCTCGCGAGGAGGACCGCCACGAACCAGATGTAGGCGCGCCAGCGCCGCGACGGTAACCGACCGTCAGGGAACAAGAGGGGGAGGAGGAAGACGACGGGCAAGATGCCGACCAGCCAGCCGAAGTTGTTTAAGAACCCGAGGAACACGGTCAGCGAGCCACGACGACCTTCGATGAGCTGCCATGTCAGCCACTCGCCCGAGAAGAAGGCGAGGCCGGTGATCTGGGCGCACCATAGGAGCAGGAGGCCGATCACGTTGCGGCGATCGCGCGTCACGATCAGCGCCCCGACCACGGAGAACATCCAGAACGCGAGCAGGTAGGCGACCTGTGCGAGCACGGGCTCACCGTTGGCGACCACGATCATCATCCCGGCGATCGCGACAAGGCTGAACAGGACGACCGCCAACCAGGGCCACCTGGCCGGAGCATCGGGCATCGATCCGCGCCCGGGCGCCGTGGGCGCGGGG
>JBDTNY010000048.1:0-16035 GCA_039933515.1 Actinomycetota bacterium | reverse complement strand
CGGCGGCCTTCAGGTCCCAGCCGGCGGAGAAGAACCGGTCGCCGGCGCCGGTCACCACCGCGACGTGCAGGCCGGGGTCGTCTCGGAACGCCGCGAACGCCGCGCCCAGCTCGCGGCTGGTCGGCGCGTCGATCGCGTTGGCAGGCGGCCGATCGATCGTGAGCTCGAGGATCGAGCCATCGGTCGCCCAGTGGATCGCGTCGGTGCGCTTCGTCACGTCGTCACACCCCTGCCTCGAGCGGCCGAGTCCCCCTGCGTCCCAACGTCGCCCGGACGACGAGCCCGAGCATGCGCTCGGCGCCTCGGCGTTCTGCGGACGGCGACTCATCCATGGAGATGCATGCTCGCACACGGGGGGCGAATGTAGGCTCCCCGCGATGGGCAGCTCGATCGACACGCCGGCAACGCGAGCGCTCGAGGGCTCCGGGCTCGCCTTCGACCCGGTCCGCACCGAACGGCCCACGAGCGCCGAGGACAGCGCCGCCCTCCAGGGGATCGAGTTGCGCCAGCTGCTGCGATCGATCGTGGTTCGGCGGGGTGCCGACGACTACGTCTTCGTCCTAGTCCCGGGCGGGCGACAGATCGATTGGCCGAAGCTGCGCGCCCACCTCGAGGTCAGCCGGATCTCCCTCCCCGACGCCGAGGAGGCGAGAGCCGCTACGGGCTACGAGCGCGGCACGATCACGCCGTTCGGGGCCGCGAAGGCGTGGCCCGTCATCGCGGACGCGACCGTCAGAGAGACCGAGCGCGTGGCGATCGGCGGCGGCGCGCACGGGGTGAACCTGCACCTCGCCTCGACCGAACTGCTCGCGTTCCTCGGCGCCGACGTCGTCGACGTCACGCGGCCGGCTCCGGCCGACTAGCGATCCGACTCGCGTGCCATCTCCCGGGCGATCACGAGCCGCTGGATCTGGTTCGTCCCCTCGTAGATCTGGGTGATCTTCGCGTCGCGCATCATGCGTTCCACCGGGTACTCCTTGATGTAGCCGTACCCGCCCAGGATCTGCACCGCGTCGGTCGTGACGGCCATGGCGGTGTCGGAGCAGAAGAGCTTCGCCATGGCGGCCGCCTTCGTGAGCGCCGGGCCGTCGACATCGGCGTCGAGCATGCGCCCCACGTCGTACAGAAGCCCGCGCGATGCCTGGGTCCGCGTCTCCATGTCGGCGAGCATCCCAGCGACGAGCTGGTGTTTGACGATCGCCTGGCCGAACGCCTCACGATCCTTGGCATAGGCGAGCGCATGATCGACGGCTCCCTGGGCGAGCCCCAGGGCCTGCGCAGCGATCCCCGGGCGCGATCGATCGAGCACGCGCATCGCGAGGCCGAACCCTTCCCCCTCGCCGGCCACCCGGTTCTCGACCGGCACCCGCACGCCGTCGAAGACGATCTCACCGGTCGTGGAGCCCTTGATCCCCATCTTCGGCTCGAGCCGGGCGACCTCGAATCCGGGGGCATCTGCCTCGACCATGAAGCACGAGATCCCCGCATGACCCGCGTCGGGGTCGGTCGAGGCGAACACCGTGTACAGCTGCGCGACACCCGCGTTCGTGATGAACCGCTTCGAGCCGTCGAGCACATACGCGTCGCCGTCGCGTCGCGCGGTGGTGCGCATCGCGGCCGCATCTGATCCGGCATCGGACTCGGTGAGCGCATACGCGGGGATCCACTCCCCGCTCGCGAGCTTCGGGAGGTAGCGCTCGCGCTGTTCGTCGGTACCCGCGAGCTGCAACGCGAAGCTCCCGAGGCCCTGGAGCGCCAGGATCAGCCCACTCGTCGCACACGCACGCGAGATCTCCTCGATCGCGACGAGGGTCATGAGGTGTCCCGCCTCGGTGCCGCCGTAGCGCTCCGGGAAGGGCAGCCCCATGAGACCCGCCGACCGGAACGCGTCCACCACGTCCCAGGGGAACTCGCCGGTCGCGTCGATCTCGGCGGCGCGGGGCGCCACGGCCCGCTGCACGACCTCGCGGACCAGCTCGCGGAGCTGTAGCTGATCGGGCGTGAGCACGTCCTGCACGATGCCTCCTGGTCGGGTCAGATCCGGATCGTCTCAGGGTGGGAACCGAAGACGACGCGCATGGCCTCCACCATCTCACCCTCGGTGCACGAGGCCCGCGCGCACTCGAGCAGCGCCGGCATCACGTTCTCGTCGGTGCCGGCGACCCGCGTGAGCTCAGCGATCGCGGCCTCGACGCGCGCCCGATCCCGCGCGACGCGCACTTCGGCCAGCCCGGCCACCTTCGTGCGCTCGGTCTCGATCGGGATCTCGAGCATGTCGAGCGGAGTCTCCTCGTCCGATCGGTACGCGTTCACGCCGACCCGGATCAGCTCGGCGGCATCGAATCGCTGCTGCTCGCGGAAGGCCGCGTCGGCGATCTCGGCCATGAAGTAGCCCGAGTCGATCCCCTGCAGCACTCCCTCGTACAACGAGCCGCCGCCCATCTCCTCGATCGCGGTCAGGTAGGCCTCGGCCTCGGCCTCGACCTGGTTGGTGAGCGCCTCGACGAAGTACGAGCCGCCCAACGGGTCGATCACGTTCGCCACGCCGGTCTCCTCCGCGATGATCTGCTGCGTGCGCAGGGCGATCGTGACCGCACGATCCGTCGGCAACGCGAACACCTCGTCCAGGGAGTTCGTGTGCAGCGATTGCGTCCCGCCCATCACCGCGGCGAGCGCCTCGACCGCGGTGCGCACGATGTTGTTCTCGGGCTGCTCTGCGGTGAGCGAACACCCCGCCGTCTGCGTGTGAAAGCGGAGCCGCAGCGACCGCTCATCGGTCGCGCCGTACCGGTCGCGGAGCCGCCGCGCCCAGATCCTGCGGGCAGCTCTGAACTTCGCGATCTCTTCGAAGAAGTCGATGTGCGCGTTGAAGAAGAACGAGAGCCTCGGCGCGAAGGCGTCCACCGCCATGCCACGCTGCATCCCGAGCTCCACGTACGCGAGCCCGTCGGCGAGCGTGAAGGCGAGCTCCTGCACCGCGGTCGAGCCTGCCTCCCTGATGTGGTACCCGGAGATGCTGATGGGGTGGAACCGCGGCACCTCCTGCGCGCAGAACTCGATCAGGTCGCCGATCAACCGGAGGTGCGGACGCGGCGGGTAGAGCCACTCCCGCTGCGCGATGTACTCCTTGAAGATGTCGGTCTGCAGCGTGCCTCCGAGCGCGGTCCAGGGCACCCCCTGGCGCTCGGCGGCGGCCAGGAACATCGCGAACACGATCACGGCCGGGCCATTGATCGTCATCGAGGTCGTCACGTCGCCGAGGGGGATACCGGCGAACAGCGTTTCCATGTCGGCGATCGAGTCGACCGCCACGCCGCATCGCCCGACCTCGCCCTTGGCGAAGGGATCGTCGGAGTCGCGGCCCATCAGCGTGGGCAGGTCGAACGCCACCGAGAGGCCGGTCTGCCCGTGCCCGAGCAGGTACCGGAAGCGCGCGTTCGTTTCCTCTGGACTACCGAACCCGGCGAACTGCCGCATCGTCCAGCGCCGCCCCAGATACATGCTGGGGTAGATGCCGCGCGTCGTCGGCGGCTCGCCGGGGTAGCCGAGGTCGCGGTCGTAGTCCAGGTCGGCCACGTCCTCGGGCGTGTAGATCGAGCGGAGCGGCAACCCGGAGAACGTCCGGGCGGACGCGGGGTCGCCCGCGGCCCGGTACGCCTCCTCCCAGCGTGAGCGCGCGTCATCAGCCATCGGCGACCGTCTCCTGGCGCGAGGTCTCGAGCCGCGCGGTGAGCCACGCAACGATGTCGGGCAACGACGTCCCCGGCGGGAAGCACCGCTCGATCCCGATCGCGGCCAGCTTGGGCACGTCGCCCGGCGCGATGATCCCCCCGGCGAACAGGGGTACGTCGGTGATGCCTCGCATCCGCAACTCCTCGACCACGTCGGGAAAGAGGGTCATGTGCGCCCCGGAGTGGCACGAGAGCCCGAGCGCGTCCGCGTCTTCCTGCAGCACGATCTCGGCGATCGAGGCCGGGGTCTGCCACAGCCCCGTATAGATCACCTCGAACCCGGCGTCGCGCAGCGCGCGCGCGACGACCTTCGCGCCTCGGTCGTGCCCGTCCAGACCCGGCTTCGCGACCACCACGCGGAACGGCGCCGGGCGGACCGTCACGCGCTCGGGCCTCCGTCGAGGGTCGCTTCCGCCAGGAGCGTCGCGACGTCGGCCACGCGAGGTCCGCCCTCACCCTGTTTCGACGCGTCGTCGAGCATCACCAGGCAGAAGGGACAGGCCGTGGCCACCGTGTCGGCGCCGGTCGCGGCAGCCTCGGCGAACCGCGCCTCGTTGATGCGCTCCCCCGACTCCTCCATCCAGAAGCGGGCCCCGCCCGCACCACAGCAGAACGAGCGCTCGCCGCTCCGCGGCATCTCGACCGTCGACGCGACGGCCGCCCCGAGCGCCTCGCGCGGCGCGTCGAACTTCCCGTTGTGTCTGCCGAGATAGCAGGGATCGTGCAGGGTGGCGGTCACCGAAGCGGCGCCGTGCGGGTTCAGCCGGCCCTCCTTGATCAGCTGAGAGAGCAACTCGGTATGGTGCACGACCTCGAAACGGCCGCCGAGATCGGGGTACTCGTTCGCCAGCGTGTTGAAGCAGTGCGCGCAGCTCGCCACGATCTTCGTGATGCCCGCCTCGCCCAGCGTGGCGACGTTCTTCTCGGCGAGCATCGTGAAGAGGTACTCGTGCCCCATCCGCCGCGCGGGGTCGCCCGTGCAACGCTCCCGCGGACCGAGCACCGCGAAGTCGGTGCCAGTGGCGGCGAGCAGCCGGGCGATCGACCGGGTGGCCTCGCGCGCCCGCTCGTCGAACGCACCGGCGCAGCCCACCCAGAACAGGTACTCGGGTGCGGCGTCGCCGGGCTGCAGGACGCGGATCCCCTCCAATCCCTGGGCCCAGTCCATCCGCGCCGACTGCGGCTGGCCCCACGGGTTCTCGCCGGGCCCCTCGACCCCACGGAGCAGCGCGCCGGCCTCCGGCGGGAACCGGGATTCGGCCATCACCAGGTGTCGTCGCAGATCGACGATCGTGTCGACGTGCTCGATGTCGACAGGGCACTCGCGCACGCACGCGCCGCAGGTCACGCAATCCCACACGATCTCATCGGCGACGGCCGCAGGGACGAGCGGCTGCAGCTCGACCACGCCCGTGCCGTCGCCCCCGGCGGCGAGCACCGCCCCGGCGTTGGCCGCCACGTGGTCACGGAGCGCCATGATCAGGAGCTTGGGACTGAGGGGCTTGCCGGTCGCCCACGCAGGGCAGACCTCCTGGCACCGCCCGCATTCCGTACAGCTGAAGAGATCGAGCACCTGCTTGCGGGAGAGGTCGGCCGCGGTCGCTGCGCCGAACCGCAGATCCTCCTCGGGGCCCTCCAGGTCGAGCTCGAGCGGCTCCAGTCGCCCCGACGGCCCGGTCTTCGCGAGCCACACGTTCGGGGCGGCCGTCACGATATGCAGGTGCTTGGAGCCCGGGAGGTAGGACAGGAATCCGAGCACGAGCAGGAGGTGCGACCAGACGAGGATCCGTTCCGCGAGCTCGGTCTTCGGCCCGCCGCCGAAGATGCCGCTCAGCAGGTGCGAGATCGGCATCGCGTCCGGGTGGGGGGCGTCTCCGAGCGCGATCCGGGTGGCGCTCCACAGGAGCAGCGAGGTCACGATCGCCAGGATCGCCACGAGGATGCGATCGGCCTCGCCCAGATGGCTCCCATCGAACCGGGATGGCCGTTGGATCTTCCGGATCCAGAAGGCGGTGGCCACGCCCAATGCCACGAGCGTCGCGAACACGTCCACGAGCAGCGCGAACCCCGCGGAGCTCCCGAGCAACGGAAGTGCCCACGCGGGGTTCACGATCGCGATCGAGGCCTCCGCGATCGTGGGCACCAGGACCACGAAGCCCCAGAAGATCGAGGCATGCATCATCCCGGGAAGGGCCTTCTGGAAGAGCTTGCGCTGACCGAGCACCTGGACGAGCTCGCGGCGGGCGCGCGCCCCGGTCTCGCCCCCCCGCCCGGTCGGACGCGCGCGCCGCACCAGCTCGGCACGGGGGCGCGCGCGGTGCACGAACAGCCAGACCGCCGTCCCCCAGACGACGATGAGCGCCGCGGTGGCTACGAGCCGGCCCGTCGCCGGATCTCCTCCGTGAGCGCGGGCACCACGGTGGCGACATCGCCGATCACGCCCAGGTCGGCCATCTTCATCAGGGGCGCCTCCGGATCCTTGTTGATCGCGACGATCCGCTTGGACTTCTTCATGCCGACGATGTGCTGCAGGGCGCCGCTCACACCGGCTGCCAGATACACCTCGGGCGTCACGGTCTTGCCGGTCTGGCCGATCTGGTACGCGTAGGGCACCCAGCCCGCATCGACCGCCGCTCGCGTCGCGCCCACCGCGGCACCGCCGATCGCGGACGCCAGATCGTCGAGCATCGCGAACGCCTCGGGCCCACCCAGCCCTCGCCCGCCCGAGATCACCACCTGCGCCGTGTCGAGCGAAGGCCCCGCGTGGGTCTCCTCGTGCCGCGCGACGACGGTGGCGTCGCGGAGCCCGGCAGGAAGCTCGGGCACGACGCGCTCAACGTCGGCGGCGCCGCCCTCCGAGGACGCCGCCTCGATGGAGCGAGGCTTGACCAGCACGATGTGCGGGGTCGGTCCCTCTAGCGCGACGTCGACCATCTGCGTGCCGCCGAGGATCTCGGTGCGGGCGGCATCGGCCGAGATCACGCCCATCGCGTTACCCATCAACGTCGTGCCGGTGAGCGCCTGCAGCCGCCCGGCGACGTCCCTTCCCTCGTAGCTCGCAGGGAAGAGGATCGCGTCGGGGCCATGCGACTTCGCGAGCGCGGCGAGCGCCGCCGCCTGCGCTCGTGGCGAGCCCACGATCGTGTCGTCGCCGATCGCGACGAGGCGGGTCGCCCCGTACGAACCGACCGCGGCCGCGAGGCCCTCACCGCCGGAACCGAATGCGACCACCGAGACGGACTCGGCGATCTGCCGAGCCGCCGTCAGCAGCTCGAGCGTGGCGCCGGACGCCTCGCTGCCCTCGAACTCGGCCACCACCCAGACGGTCGCCATTCAGATCACCTTCGCCTCTGCCAGGAGGTCGGCTATGCGCGCGATCGCGTCCTCGCCCGCCTCCACGATCTCGCCGCCCGGCTTCTCGGGCGCCGGCTCCACGGCCCGCACCGACTGCGAGGGCGCGAGGTCGCCAGCAGCCAGACCGAGATCGGCGAGACCCAGGCGATCCAGGGGCTTCGACTTCGCCTGCATGATGCCCTTCACGCTCGGGTAGCGCGGCTCGGTCGCGCCGGCGGTGAGCGTGACGAGCGCCGGGAGCGCGCAGGTGACCTCGTCGTACCCGACGGCGGTCTGTCGCTCCGCGCGGATTTCGCCGTCTGCGACGTCGACCCGGCGGGCGAACGTGACGCTCGGCAGGTCGAGCAGCTCGGCGACCGTCGACGGCACTGTGCCCGTGTAGCCGTCGGAGGACTCGACGCCGCCGATCACCAGGTCGAACGGCTGGCGGCGCGCGGCCGCGGCCAGCACCCGCGCCGTCGCGAGGGCGTCGGCTCCTGCGAGCGCGTCGTCGGTCACCAAGACCCCGCGGTGGGCACCCATCGCGAGCGCCCGCTGGATCGCGGCGGCCGCCCCTTCGGGCCCCATCGTCACGACCGTCACCTCGCCGCCGTCGCGCTCGGTGAGCTGCAGCGCGAGCTCGATCCCGAACTCGTCGGCCGCGTCGAGCCCGTCGTCCCGACCACGCACGAGGCGGCGATCCTCACCCAGTTCCGGGGTACCCAGCGGCACCCACTTCGCGAACACGACCACATCCATCGAGCGGACATCCTCGCTTCCTCGGCGCCCTCCGGCGCGTCTTCGAGACCCTACCGCGGACGGGCTCCAACCGGACGGCCGCAGACGGGTCAGGCGGCAGGCGGGTCAGGCGGCAGGCGAGGGCGGGAGCGAGGCGCGCAGCTCGGCGGCGGCGGCCGCGAGCGCCGCGTGCCGGTCCTCGCCTGCGCTCACCCGGCGCGCAACCTCGGTACCCAGCAAGAACGTCGCGATCGGCGTGGCCTTGCGTTCGGTCCCATGCGCAACATCGCGCGCGACGTCGAGCAGCAGTCCCTGCTCCTCGTCGCTCAGCTGCGCCTGACCCAGGCGCATCGCGAGCTGTCCCAGCCAGTCGTCCATCGAGTCCCCTTTCGATCTGCGTGAACCATCTGCGCTGCTGAGCGAGCCACGACCCTCCCCGTGGGTTAGCTGACAACCTTGTAGAGACGCCAACGATCGGGGACGCCCTTCAGCTCGTGCTCGCCCGCATCCTCGAAGACCAGACCGGAACCGGCCGTGAGGTCCTTCACGGTGGAACTTGTCAAGACCTCGGAAGCGCCCGCGGTCGCGCCGACTCGCGCGCCGATCACGACGGCGATGCCGCCCGCCTTGCCGTTGATCGTCTCGACCTCTCCGGTGTGAACACCGGCCCTGAGTTCGAGCCCGAGCGGACGTACGGCATCGATGATGCCTTGCGCGCAGCGGATGGCCCGAGCGGGACCATCGAACGTTGCGAAGAAGCCGTCGCCTGCGGTATCAACCTCCACCCCGCGGAACCGCGACAGAAGTGCCCTCACGATCGCGTGATGTCGCTCGATCAGCTCGCGCCAGGCTCGATCGCCCAGCCCGACCGCCGTCGCCGTCGAGTCCACGATGTCCGTGAACAGCACCGTCGCCAGCACACGGCCGAACATCGACTCCTCCTCTCGGATCCCGTCGACGAACCGACCGACCGCCTCCAAGGCCGCGACGGATCCCTGGTACCAGAGAAACTGATTCGCCCCGTCGAACTCCGAGACCACGGAACCCAGGATCCGTTCCGCAAGGTCACGCGCGGCATCCGGACCGGCCTCATCTGTCGCGGTCGTGTCCGTCAGGATGAGCGTGGGGATCTGGATGGATGAGAGGATGTCGCGAACATCGGTGCGCACCCAGAAGCGAACCTCGTTCGAAGCGGCTCCCGGGGGACTCGTCGCCCCGCACCATCGGATGAACCAATCCAGCTCTCGCTCGTCCAGGTAATCGATGCCCAAGTAGTCGGCGAAGCCCTTGCGCCCCCAGCCCTCCACGGCCGCGTCGAATGTCTCCTCCCACTCATCCTCGGTCCAGGCCCACCGCGTATCCGCTGTGGCGGCGAAGGTCGGCGAGAACCCGAACAGGATCATCCCCTCGACGCGCTCTGGGTGCGCGGCAGCCAGGTAGGTCGCGGTGAAACCGGCCCAGCCGGTCGTGAGGATGACCGCTCGCTCGGAGCCGGCGGCCTCCATGACGGCGATGAGATCATCCGCCGTCACCTCCAGGGCCGGAACGTCGGTCGGCGCGTACCGTTCGGAAAGCCCGAACCCTCGCCGGTCAGTCACGATGAGTCGCCCCTGGCGCGCGAGGCCCCGCATGAACGACGCGAGATGTTGACTCCCCCAGTTCAGATCGAGGTGGGAGGCGAATCCGAGCTGAAGGACGATGTCGATCGGACCGTCGCCGACGACCTGATAGGCGAGCGCGGCACCGCCGTTCCACGCATACCGAGTCTCGGGGATCTCCACCGGCATATCCTCTGGTCCCGTGGTTCCGTCTGCAACCCCGCCGCGGCCAGAAGCGAGCCGTGAACAGCTCGGGCTACCCCGGATCCCGTGTGGCGGAGTATCGTTCGCCTCGGCCCCGACCCCCCCAGGAGGCACCCCGATGAATCGCACGCGCCGGATCCTGCCCGCAGCACTGCTTTCCTTGATGACGCTGTCGTTGCTCCCGGGTGTCGCGCCGCCCGCCGGAGCGGTCGAGGCTCACGGCGACGGCTACTGGTCGTGGCTCCGCGGCAACCGCGCCGACGTCTCCCCCGCGACCCAGGGCGGGGCCATGCTCGAGGGCGGCCACTCCGACCGCAAACCCGCGTGGGAGTGGTTCCTCGACCACGCCGGCTACGGCGACATCGTGATCATCTGCGCCACCTGCACCGAGGTCTACGACTCGTACGTGATGAACACCGCCGACGTCGACTCGGTGCAGACATTGAAGCTCACGAAGCGGCGGGCGACCTCCGACCCGTTCGTGGTCGAGAGCGTGGCGAATGCCGAAGGGATCTTCTTCGCGGGAGGAGACCAGTCCGACTACGTCCGCGTCTGGCGGAACTCGCCGGTCTCCGACGCGGTCCAGTCCGTGATCGACCGCGGGGGCGTCGTCGGCGGCATAAGCGCCGGGCTCGCGATCGTCGGCGGGTACGTCTTCTCGGCCGAGAAGAACACGATCACCTCCGACAAGGCGCTCGCCGACTGCTTCGACATGAAGATCACCCTGCGCAACGACATCCTCGCCGTGCCGGGCCTCGAGGCCACGGTCACCGACTCACACTTCACCGAGCGAGGGCGCCTCGGCAGGTCGCTCGTCTTCATGGCGCGCGCGATCACCGACGGGTGGACCACCACGGCGAAGGGGCTCGGGATCGACGAGTCGACCGCGGTGCAGCTCGAGGCCGACGGGTCGGCCTCGGTGATCGGCCAAGGCACGGCGTCGTTCTCACGGATGACCGCCGACGATGTCCTGACGTGCGAACCCGCGACACCACTGTCGACCGGACCCGTCGACGTGAGTGTCGTGCCGAGCGGCGGGTCGTTCGACGTGGCGGATTGGACCGGGGATCCCGCCGACCACCACGTCGTGCAGGTCACCGACGGCGTGATCAGCTGGGAATCGTAGGCGGGTCGGCCCGCCGTCGAGGCGGGCCCTGGACTCGGCAGCCGCGAGCGGCCAGGCTTGCGTTGGAGGTCGAGATGAACCGATCCACGCGCGCCGTCGTCGCTCTCGCCTCGGCGATCGGGTTGCTGTTCGCCGGATCGCCGACGCGCCCACTGGCGCCGGCCCGCGCCGCGACGCCCGACCGGATCACGGTGGCGTTCAGCGGCGAGGAGCTGGCGAACCGTGGCACCTGGAAGGTGGCGAAGGACAACGCCGGGGGGCACGGGTACAACTACCGCCCGATGCTTGCCGGGCTTCGCCCGTTGCTCGGCTCCGTCGACCTCGCGATCTGTCATCTCGAGACGCCGCTCACCGGACCCGGCGTCCACCTGTCGGACTACCCGAGGTTCGCCGTGCCTCACCAGCTGGCCGACGCGGTCGAGCGCGCCGGCTACGACGGGTGCTCGACCGCCTCGAATCACTCCCTCGACCAAGGCGCCGCAGGGATCCGCACGACGCTGGACCGCCTCGACGCACTCGGCCTGCAGCACACGGGCACGGCCCGGTCGGCCCGCGAGCGAGGCCGCACGGCGATGTATGACGTGGGCGGCGTGGAGATCGCCCACCTCTCGTTCACGGCCTCGTTCAACGGTCTGACGCCATCGGAGCCCTGGCAGGCGAACCGCCTGGACCCGGCGCGGATCGTGCGGGACGCCCGGCTCGCGCGCGAGCGCGGCGCCGACATCGTGGTGGTGAGCCTGCACTGGGGCGACGAGTTCCATCACGATCCGACGGCGTACCAGCGCCGCGTGGCACACCGGCTGCTCACGGGGAGCGCCATCGACCTGCTCGTGGGCCATCACGCGCACGTCGTGCAGCCGATCCGTCGGGTCGAGGGCGACTGGGTGGCCTATGGCATGGGCAACTCCTTCTCGAGCATGCGCGACGAGCTCTCGGGCGCCTTCGTGCAGGACGGCTACGTGCTCGTCGCGGTCTTCGGCCGTGGTCCCCGCGGGTGGGACGTCGAGAAGCTCCGCTACGCGCCGACCTGGGTCCAACCCGACGCGTTCGTCGTGCGACTGGTCGGCCCCTCGATCGACGACGGCACGCTGCCCGCCGGGACGCTCGACGAGCTCAGGCGCTCCTGGCACCGGACGGTGCGGTTCGTCGACGCGAAGGCTTCTGGGGTCTGGCCGATCCGCGCCGCCACGATCTGACCGTCGCGATCTGATCCCTGCGCGATACTTCCCGCATGGAACGCGTCGATGTCGCCGTCGTGGGTGGCGGGCAGGCCGGGCTCGCCACGAGCCATGAGCTCGCGGCACGCGGCGTCGACCACGTCGTCCTGGAACGCGGGCGGGTCGGCCAGACGTGGCGCGATCGATGGGACAGCTTCTGCCTGGTGACACCGAACTGGTCGTTGCGATTGCCCGGCGGGGCGTACGCCGGCGACGACCCCGACGGGTATCTCCCGCGCGACGAGATCGTCCACTACCTCGAGGGGTACGCGGCCGCGCACGCGGGCGACGTCCGCCAAGGCGTGGAGGTCGCGGCGATCCGGGACACCTCGGACGGGTTCGAGCTCGATACCTCGAGCGGCCCGCTCGCCGCGCGCGCACTGGTGATCGCGAATGGCGCGTATCAACGATCCCACCGGCCCCCCGGCGTCGACGGGCTCCCCGGCGAGCTGGCGGTGCTGGAGCTCGGCGACTATACGAACGAGGCCACGCTCCCCCCGGGCCGCGTCCTCGTGATCGGGAGCGGTCAGTCAGGATGCCAGCTCGCCGAGGAGCTCCACGAGGCGGGGCGAGAGGTTTTCCTCGCGTGCGGCCGCGCCCCTTGGGTCCCGCGCCGCGTGGGCGGACGCGACATCTTCTGGTGGATCCTCGAGATCGGGTTCATGGCGATGCCGCTCTCATCGCTGCCCGATCCCGCCGCCGGCCGCCTCGAATCCAATCCGCTCGCGACCGGGCACGGAGGCGGCCACGACCTGCACCTGCGCACGCTCCGCGCGATGGGGGTCACGCTGCTCGGCCACTTCGAGGGCGCCGATGGTGGCGTGGCGCGTTTCGCCCAGGACCTCGGCGATATCGTCGCGTGGGGGGACCAGCGGCACGTCCTGCTGATGGGCCTGATCGAGAAGACCGCCGCGGCACGCGGGATCGCGGTCGACATCGAGCCGCCCACCCCGTTCGACCCCGCATCGCCCGCCACGCTCGACCTCGCGGGGTTCGGCGCCGTGGTGCTCACCGGCGGGTTCCGACCCGACTACCGATCCTGGCTGCCGTGGCCCGATGCGTTCGACGACCTCGGGTTCCCGATCCAGCACGACGGCGCGAGCACGGTCGTGCCGGGGCTGTCGTTCGTCGGGGTGCACTTCCTGCGCACGCGGAAGTCGTCGCTCTTGATGGGGGTCGGGGAAGATGCCGCGGTCGTGGCCGAAGGGGTCGCGTCGCGCGCCTACCCGAGGTAAGAGGAGATGGGTCCCATCCGACGACGAGCCGAAGGCCTCGACAGCCACGGGAACGCTCGGTCGGTCGACGGGAGTTCCCGATGAGCAGAGGCTTCGAGGAGCTCGATTGGTGCTCGACGCCGCTCGGTGAGATCAGCCTGCGACGTCGCCTGGAGCCGAACCGGCAGATCGACGTCTACGAAGCGAAACTCGGCGACGAGTTCCTGATGTCGAGCCTGTTCACCGTGGCCGAGATCGCGCTCGCCGACATCGCGCTCGCCACCCTCCCCGGCATGGACCTCGACGTCGTGGTCGGAGGACTCGGCCTCGGGTACACCGCAGGGGCCGTCCTGCGCGATCCCCGCGTGCGCTCCCTGCGCGTGATCGAGGCGCTGGGCGAGGTCATCGGCTGGCACGAGCGTGGGCTGCTTCCGCTGAGCGACGGACTCACGTCGGATCGGCGATGCAGCCTCGTCGAAGGCGACTTCTTCGCGCTGCTCGCCTCGGGCTCCCCCTTCGAGCCCCGCGGCCCGGAGCGCTCCGACGCGATCTTGGTGGACATCGATCACACGCCTCGGCACCTCCTGCACCCGAGCCACGCAGCGTTCTACTCCCTGGAAGGCCAACGCCGTCTCGCCGACCGGCTCAACCCGGGAGGGGTCTACGCCCTGTGGTCCGACGACCCTCCGGACGAGGACTACCTCGCCGTCGTCGAACGGGTCTTCGCGACCTGCGAGGCACACGTCATCACCTTCTCGAACCCGCTCACCGGCGGCGAGTCCACCAACACCGTGTACGTCGCACGCGCTCAGCCCGAACAGCGTCGGCGCCTGAAGCGGACCATCCAGGAGGACCGCCCGTGACCATGCCGACCGATGCATCGTTCCCCGTACCGCCGCCATCGGTGGTCTTCCTCTGCGTGCACAACGCGGGGCGCTCTCAGATGGCCGCGGGGTGGCTCCGGCATCTGGCGGGGGACGGCGCCGAGGTCTTCTCGGGTGGCTCGAACCCGGGCACCGAGGTGCACCCCGCGGCGATCGAGACGATGGCCGAGGTCGGGATCGACATCAGCACCCAGTTGCCGAAGCCATGGACCAACGAGATCGTCCGGGCGGCCGACGCGGTGATCACGATGGGATGCGGCGACACCTGCCCGGTCTTCCCCGGTGTCCGGTACCTCGACTGGGAGCTCGAGGATCCCGCGGGACGCTCGGCCGAGGAGGTCCGCCCGATCCGTGACGAGATAGAGCGGCGCGTTCGGGGGCTGATGAAGGAGCTCGGGATCGCGGCATCCGGGACACGAGAGTAGGACCCCTACTCGCCCCAGACGGCGCGGGCGCGCTCCGTGCTGACAGGCCAGTCGGCCACTGCGAACAGCCAGACCTTCGCGAGCGCGAGCCCGCCCCCTGTGAACGCCAGGACCGCGCCCAGCCGACCGAGCCCCGGACCGAGCCAGCCGGCGCTCACCGCAACCAGCAACCCCAGCCCCGCGTTCAGCAGCGCGACCTGTGCCGGCGCCGCACGCTCGAACACCCACAGCCACCGGCGGCGCTCGCTCGGATGCCCGGGCCTCGCCATCGGCAGCAGGTACGACCAGGCGCCCAGCAGCACCTGCACGAGCCACCCCCCGACGAACGCCGACAGGAACACCTCCCGGTAGCGATCGAACCCCGCCGCGCCGTCGACGAGCGCGATCGCCAGCCCCACCGACCCCGCGACGAACCACGCGAACCCCGCGAGCATATGGAAGGCCGCCGTGGGGATCGCCCACGTCCGATCGGTGCGCAGCACCGCGGCAACGAACCCCATGAACCCGAGCGCGCCGGCGGCGAACACGACACCGCCCGTGGCCAGCACGGGGGTCAGGTCCGCGAGCCATCCGGCGAGTTGCAGCACCACCCCGCCGGTCAGCAGGCCGACGACCAGTCGCTCACGCCGCTGCGGCATCCGTACCCGCAGCACGGTGGGGAGGAGCGTGATCAGGGTCCCCACCACGGTGAGCGAGGTGAAGCCGAGGACGTTCGCCGTCATGTGCGCGTGCTTCATCTGCACGTAGAACGCGCCCGTGACCGCGCGGCTCCCCATCAGCGCTCCGAACGTGCCACCCAGCAGCACGAACGAGATCGCGGCCGCGTACGCGAAGAGCGGCACCGGATGACGGATGTTGAGCGCGCGTCGCCACGCCCGCCGGAGCATCCAGCCCAGAGCGACCATCGCTGCCACGAACGCCGCGCCGCCGAGTCCCGTGAGCCACGCGGTCGTCGTGGGCATGCCGACCGCGATCAGGGCTGCGCCGGCCGTGATCAGCCCGAACTGCGCCCACACGACACGCCTGGGCGGGTCGGGTGACGCGGTCAACGACAGCATGAAGTTCTGCATCGCGCCCGAGATCGCGGTGGACACGGCACCCGCGAGCGTCAGGTGGAGAGGCAGCCACAGGCCCAGCCGCCAGCGGAGCGGCACGAGGAACGAGAGCGCCGCGAGGGTGAGCCAGACGCGGGCGGCCGTCTGGTAGAGGGCGGTGGTGGCTCGGGGTCGCACGCGTCGATGCTCTCACGAGGGCGGGACGCCACCTTGGAGCGCCCGCGGGATTTGACCCGATCGACCCTTCGAGGGCAGACTCACCGGACCCGAGGCGCGCCACCGCGGCCGGGTGGCACCGTCAGCCGGCACGGCGAGCGAGGGAGAGGGTTCATGCGCGCGAGATCGTTGCGAGTCACGGTCGGCCTCACGATCGTCGGTCTGGTGTGGATCGCCGGGATCGCGAACGCGGGGACGGCGGCCGACACCCGGGTCACGATCCATACGCAGAACGGCGATTTCTGGGGCGCGGTCTTCACCTCGAGGCCGCTCCGGTGTGCGCGCGACCGCAAG
>JBDTNY010000047.1:0-4098 GCA_039933515.1 Actinomycetota bacterium | reverse complement strand
CGCGTGAGGCGCCCGAGGAACACGGTGGCGACGCCCGCGATCGCGAGCGTGAGCGCGAGCTCGTTCGCGATGCCCAGGTACCGGTGGCCATCGACCACTCCCGCGACCACGCGGCCGTCGCGCGGTCCGGCGATCGCGTAGATCAGATGGTGCCCGAGAAGGACCCCGCCTGTGGCGATGCCCAGGGCGGCCGTGCGTTGGGTGCTCGAGGGCGAGCCGGAGCCGGACATAGGAACGATTGTAGGCTTGCCCCCGACAACCGGCCCCGCCGAGGGCCCGCACGAAGGAGTCGGGACCGTGGAGCCGCAGGAGATCAGGCAGGTCGGGGTGGTCGGCTGTGGCCTGATGGGGTCGGGCATCGCGGAGGTCGTGGCTCGGGTAGGCCTCGACGCGATCTTCCTGGAGCCCAGCGACGATCTCGTAGCGGCGGGCACGGCCCGCGTCGAGGCCTCGACCGCCCGTGCCGTCGACCGCGGCAAACTCACGGCGGGGGACCGCGAGGCGATCCTTGGCAGGATCAAGGGCGTGACCGACATCGGGGCGTTCGCCGGGGTCGATCTGGTGATCGAGGCAGCGACCGAGGACCCGGCGATCAAGCTCAAGACCTTCGCGGCCCTCGACGCGCTGGTGCGCGAGGATGTGATCTTGGGCTCGAACACGTCGTCGATCCCGATCGCGACGCTTGGCGCCGCAACGGGACGCCCCGACCGCGTGATCGGCATGCATTTCTTCAACCCGCCGCCGGTGATGGAGTTGATCGAGCTGACGCCCTCGCTCGTGACGTCTGAGGCCACGGTGGCGATCGCGCTCGGATTCGGGGAGCGACTCGGCAAGACGATCGTCGTCGCGAAGGACCACGCCGGGTTCATCGTGAACCGCCTCGTGATCCCGTACCTGTGCGCGGCGATCAGCCTGTTCGACCAGGGGTTCGCGAGCCGGGAGGACATCGACGCGGCCATGACGCTCGGCATGCACCACCCGATGGGCCCCTTGAAGCTCGCCGACTTCATCGGCCTCGACACCGTGCTCCAGATCGCCGAGGTGGTGCACGGGGAGTTCCGCGATCCGATGTACGCGCCGCCGCCGCTCCTGCAGCGGATGGTGTCCGCCGGCCACCTCGGCCGGAAGAGCGGACGCGGGTTCTACGACTACGGCTGAGATGGACGTCCGGCCGGCGCGCGCCCCGTGAGCCGCTCCGCGAGTCCGGCCGCGTAGCCCGCCAGTTTCGCGGTGTCGATCCAGGCCATCAGCGCCGGCACCACGAGCACGGCGGTCGCACGATCACGCCGCCCCGGGATCGTCCGCCAGGCACGGCGCACCGGCCTGCGCCCATGGAGCACCGCCCCCGTCGCGGCAAGCATCTTGGGCCACCCCCGCCTGGATGTGAACGCCAAGGCGAGACCTCCGTACACGCCGAACCGCAGGGCATGGCGTTCCGGGTACAGGCCCCCGCGCGCGTCGCCGCGCGCGTACCGGAAGTACTGCCGCCAGGTCGCGAGCAGCGTCGGGCGCAGGCGCCAACGCACGACGGCCTCCGGTGCGAATCGAAGGTCGAACCCACGCTCCCGCCACCGGTGGTTCACCCACATGTCCTCGCCGATATCGAGCCACTCCGGATACCCGCCCACCGCGTCGATCACATCCCGCCGATACGCCACCGACCGCGCGCTCGGCATGAACCTCGAGGGGTCAACCTCCGAGGCATCGAGCGGCAGATTCACGGCGGCGAGGCACTCCGAGAAGAACCCGTGGGTGAGCGGGACGTAGAAGCCCATCGCGACGTCGGCACCGTCCTCGAGGGGTCGGAGCAACTCCTCGAGCCAAGTCGGTTCGAGGACGCAGTCGGCGTCGGTCACCGCGATCACGTCGTGCGCGGCCGCCGCGATCGCGACGTTGCGCCCGCGCGAGATGTTCGCCCCTGGATCCTCGATCAGGGTCACGCCGTCGGCGGCGGCGAGGATCGCGACGGTCCCGTCGGTCGACCCGCCGTCCACGATCACGATCTCGTCGGGCGCGCGCGCCTGCGCCGCGAGCGATCCGAGGAACGCGTCGAGGTGGTCGGCGTTGTTCAGTACCGTGGCGATGAGCGAGACCTTCATGCGGCTCCCGTGACCTGACGGTAGGCGTCGAGGGTAGCGCGGGCGGTCGCCTCCCAGGTGAAGCGGGCCGCGCGTTCGGGACCCCGACGTCGCAGGTCTGCGGCCACGCCGGGCTCGGTGAGCACCTTCGCGATCGCGTCGGCGATCTCGCCGACGTCGGTCGGATCGACCAGGAGCGCCGCATCGCCCGCCACCTCGGGGAGCGATGACGTGTTCGACACGACGCAGGGCACGCCACGCTCGAGCGCCTCGACGACAGGCAACCCGAAGCCCTCATAGAGCGAGAGATAGGCGAAGGCGTCGGCTGCGCGATACAACGCGTCGAGGTCGTCGCTCGACACGTGGCCCGTCCGCACGATCTTCCCGGGTCCGGGGCGGCCGATCTCAAGCTCGAGCTCGTCATTGCCCCAGCCCGGCGCGCCCACGAGCACGAGCGTGTGCGGCACGTCGTGCGCGACCTGGCGATACGCCCGCAGGAGCCGAACGAGGTTCTTCCTGGGCTCCTGAGTCCCCACGCTCAAGACGTAGGGGCGAGCGATCCCGAGGCGGTCGAGCGTGGGGCCTGGATCGCCGTCCGTTGCCGGAAGCGACGCTCCCAGGGGCGTGACGTGTACCCGTGCTGGGTCGAGATCGTGTCGGCCCAGGAGGTCGTCGGCCGTCGCCCGCGAGGGCACGAGGATCGCGGCGGCGCGTCGCACCGCGGCGTGAACACCGGCGCGGTAGAGCCACCGCCACGATGCGGGGAAGAGATCGGGGTGATGTTCGAACGCCAGGTCGTGGAGCGTCACCACGAGCGCCTGGTCCCAGCGTGCGGGTGGCACCGACGCGGGGTTCGTCGCGTGGATCACCTCGAAGCCGTCGAACGAGGGCGGAAGCTTGGGGCGAGCGACGAGATCCCATTGCGGATAGAGCGTGCGGATCGGCCCGGGGATCTCGAGCCCCGGGAAGTCCGCGAGCCACGCCGGGCCCGGCTCGGGGAACCGGCAATGGAAGAGCGTCAGGTTGAGGCCGCCGTGGTCGAGGAGCGCGCGTGACAGCTCGCGGACGTACGTCCCGATCCCGCCGGGGGCCGAGAACCACACCTGGTCCACCTGGAGCGCTACCTGCACGGGCACGGGCGCGGCCTCCGCCTCCGCCTCAACAGACGTCGGAGCGGCCCGCCATCGGCGCGACGCCGCGCCGCGCGAAGGGCGCCTGTTGGCCGTGCCACGGCTCGTGCGCGTACCGGCGGATCTGGAGCGCTCCCTGCCCCGTGGCCTCGACCCGGCCCTGGAGCACCCACGGGGCGGGCTTGGGGCTCTCCTGCAGGAAGAAGCGCTCGAGCGCCATCAAGATCGCGCGTTCCTCCTCCGGGGTGAGGTGCGCGGGGAGCTCGAAGCGGCGTTCGCCTTCGTTGCGGGTCGGCATCGGTGCTCCTCCTAGAGCGGGATGTTCCCGTGCTTGCGTGCGGGCACGGATTCGCGTTTGGTCGAGAGCATCCGCAGGGAGCGGATGAGGCGCGCCCTGGTCTCGGCCGGCTCGATCACGTCGTCGATGAACCCCCGCTCGGCCGCCGCGTACGGCGTCGAGAACTTCTGGCGATACTCCTCGATCATCTCGGCGCGCTTCTTCTCGGGGTCGGCGGCCTTCTCGATCTCACGTCGGAACACGACGTTGACCGCGCCCTCGGCTCCCATGACCGCGATCTCGGCTGTCGGCCAGGCGAACGAGACATCGGCGCGCAGGTGCTTGGAGTTCATCACGAGGTAGGCCCCGCCGTAGGCCTTGCGGGTGATCACGGTCATCCGGGGCACCGTCGCCTCCGCGTAGGCGTAAAGGAGCTTCGCGCCGTGCCGGATGATCCCGTTGTATTCCTGCGTGGCGCCGGGCAGGAACCCGGGCACATCGACCAAGGTGAGGATCGGGATGTTGAAGGCGTCGCAGAACCGCACGAAGCGCGACGCCTTCTCGCTCGCCTCGATGTCGAGCGTCCCCGCGATCACCTTCGGCTGGTTCGCGA
>JBDTNY010000046.1:0-9222 GCA_039933515.1 Actinomycetota bacterium | reverse complement strand
GGGGGCGGAGGCCTCTCCGTCGCCATGACGATGTGGTTCGCGACCGAGGAGTTCACTCCCG
Organism: Actinomycetota bacterium; assembly: GCA_039933515.1. GTDB lineage: Bacteria > Actinomycetota > UBA4738 > UBA4738 > HRBIN12 > JAOUEA01. The sequence goes on along the minus strand of JBDTNY010000046.1, from coordinate 9,161 downwards.
ACGAGCGAGCGGTGCTCGAGCCCCACTTCACGAATCTGGAAGGGCCGGTCTTCGCGCTCGTGAACCTGCCCGAGGCGGTGAAGGGCGCGATGTTCGCCCGCTACTCCCGCACGACGAGATCGCTTCGGCGGCTCTTCCTCGATGAGTTCGCGGAGGACGTCGACGGCGGAGGAGCCCTCACCACGATGGGCCGCGCGCGCGCCGAGCGCCTGTACGAGAACGTCTTCGTCGAGTACGGCGACGACTCGGTGGCGCAGCTCGGCGGCGTTCACGTCGCGTGCGAGCAGTCCTCGCAGCTGCTGGCCAAGGCGCTCGAGTGGGGACGCCTGGCCGCCTACCTCGAACAGTCGACGCGGTACATGCGCTACGACGACCGGCCCGGCGGACGCTGGCGCGCGACCGTGCCGCCCGAACTCGAGGGCACGCCGCTCGCGGATCGCTACGCCGCGTACCTCGACGAGGTCTTCGGCTTGTACGGGCGCATGTACGGCCCGATGGAGGGCTACTTCAAGGAGCGGTTCCCCAAGGAGGAAGGGGACAGCGACTTCGTTTACCGCCAGACGATCCTGGCGAAGACCTGCGACACCCTGCGCGTGCTGCTGCCGGCCGGGACGCGCTCCAACCTGGGGATCTACGCGACCGGGCAGTCCTACGAGCAGCTCCTGATGCGCCTGGCCGTGCACCCGCTCGCCGAGATGCGCGAGTATGGCGAGCTGCTGAAGACCGAGCTGAACAAGGTGATCCCCGAGTTCTTGAAGCGCGTCGACGTCGCCGGGCGCGGCATCGCTTGGGGCCATTACTGGCAGGCGAACCGCGAGCGCATCGAGGAGCTCACGGGCCGCGTGCTGAAGGGCGTCGACCCCGAGCCGCGCGACGAGGTCACGCTCGTCGACTGGGATCCCGAGGGCGAGCTGAAGGTCACGGCGGCGGCCCTGTACGCGGCCTCGGGTCTGCCCGACGACCAGGTGCACGCGATCGTCCGGTCGATGACCGCCGCCGAGCGCGAAGAGCTCCTGATCGCGAGCGTGGGCGACCGCGGGAATCGCCGGCACAAGCCGGGTCGAGCCTGGGAGCGCACCCAGTACCGGTTCGACGTGCTCTGCGACTTCGGGGCGTTCCGCGACCTGCAGCGGCACCGTCCGCTCACGATCGAATGGCAGCGCCTGACCACCGCGCACGGCTACGAGACCCCGTCGCAGATCGATGAGGCCGGCCTCCGCGGTCCGTGGGACCGTGTGATGGCGGCGAGCGCTGAGATGGAGGCCGCGCTGCTCGATTCCGGCCACGTGGAGGCGGCGCAGTACGCGGTCGCGATGGCGTACCGGATCCGTTTCGTGATGCAGATGACGGCGCGCGAGGCGATGCACCTGACCGAGCTCAGGTCCCAGCCCGCCGGCCACCCCGTGTACCGGCGTGTGGCGCAGTCGATGCACCGGCTGATCGACGAGCAGGCGGGACATCACGCGATCGCGGGGGCCTTCACACACATGAGCTACGCCGACGTCGACCTCGAGCGCCTGGACGCCGAGCGGCGGACGGAGCGCAAGCGCCGGGCCCTGCAGACGCCCGGCGGCTGATGGGCGGGGGGGGCGCCCCGCGTGAGCCCGGCGCTCTGGAAGCGGTCGCGCGCGGCGGCGCGATCGAGCACCTGGAGGTCCGCGGGGTGGCCCATACCTCGACCGGGGCGCCGCTCGGAGCCGACTCGATCTTCTACGTCGGTTCGATCGCGAAGCAGTTCGTGGCGGCATGTCTCGCGTTCCTCGAGCACGACGGCCAGCTCGACCTGGGCGAGCCGGTCGCACGGTTCGTGCCGGATCTCCCCGCCTGGGGCGGCCACGTCACGATCCGCCACCTCGTGCACCACACCGGCGGCGTGCGGGAACGCGCCCGCGAGGGCCCGGGCGTCCCGGTCGACGGTGTGCCGGCGTGGGGGAACGGGGAGCTGCTCGACGCACTGCGCGCCGTCGAGGAGCTCGACTTCGAGCCCGGATCCCGCTACGGCTATTCGAACCGCGGGTACCTGCTCCTGGCGGAGGTCGTCGCTGCAGCGAGCGGCACCTCGCTCGCGGCCTTCGCGTCAGAACGGATCTTCGATCCGCTGGAGATGCGGGACACCGCCTTCCGCGAAGCGCCCACGGATCTGCCCGGGCGCGCGGCTCGAGGCCACTTCCAGGCCGACGACGGCGCGATCCACGTCGAGCCGGCGCGCTTCCACGCGGTGGGTGCGGGCGGGTTGTGGACCACGGCCGCCGACCTCGCGGCATGGAGCGCGAACCTGGGCGAGGACCGCCTCACGGAGGGCTGGCTCTCGAAACGCCTCATGACGCGCGGCGCCCTCGACGACGGGACGCCGATCCACTACGCCTGGGGTCTGTCGGTGCGCACGCACCGCGGGCTGCCGATCGTGAGCCACGGCGGCAACTTCCCGGGCTGGGAGGCGAAGATGGTGCGGTTCCCGACCGATGACCTGACCGTCATCGTGCTCGCGAACCGCGAGGATCTCGACGTCTCGGCGAGCGCGTTCCGGCTCGCCGACCAGGTGCTCGGCGACCACCTCGATACCGCCGCGCCGCACGCGGACCACACGTTCGACGGCGTCTGAGCCGCGCGCGTGAACCGCCCTGACCTGCGGGAACCCCGAAAACCCGCGCGGTTGCAAGGGTTTCCTGCGGATCTGGGGTAGGCTCCCCCGCAATCAGACACCTGGGGAGGTGCCAGTAGTGAACAAGACCGAGCTCATCGATGCGATCGCTGATCGCACGGGCGTGGCCAAGTCGACGGTTGACGCCGTCATCAAGGGCATGACCGACACGATCGAGGACAACGTCGCCACGGGCGACAAGATCTCGATCCCCGGCTTCGCCTCGTTCCAGAAGGTGAAGCGCGCCGCCCGCACGGGCCGTAACCCGCGCACGGGCGAGACGATCCAGATCCCGGCTTCGGCGACCGTGAAGGTCACCGCCGGCGCACGCCTGAAGGGCAGCGTCTCCGGTAAGAAGTAGCTCCCCCCGCTCATCGAGCGTGACGAAGGGTCCGGCCCCCCGTGCCGGGCCCTTCGTGCGTCCGGAGCCCGCCGGGCCGATGTGAGGCCGTTTCGGTACCCTGGAACCCTCCCATGGACCGCGAAACCACGCTCCTGCTCGCACTCGCCATGCTCGTCACCTCCGCCCTCGCGGTGGGTGTCAGCGGGTTCGTGCTATTCACCCGCGATCGACGCCTGGTACGCACGGCGGCCGCGGCGAGCGACCGCGGATCCCATCCCGAGGGCCACGAGGAGTCCTGACGTGCTCGAGTTCCTCGACCTGCGCGAGCGGGGCGAGCGTCTCGAAGCCACCAGGCTCGAGATCGACCCCACCGTCGCGGATACCGTCACCCGCATCCTCCAGCGCGTCTTCGTCGAAGGCGACGAGGTCCTGGTCGAGCTCGCCCACCGCTTCGACGGCGCCGAGATCACCGAGATCTTGGTCACCGAGGACGAGATCGCGGCGGCCGAACGAGACACACCGCCGGAGCTGCGAACCGCGCTCGACGAGCTGATCGAGCGGCTCCGCGATCTGGCTTCGCGGCAGATCCCCGCCGAGTGGTGGGCCGAGCGAGACGGCGTCCGGTTCGGCGAGATCGTGCGACCCCTGGAGTCGGTGGGCTGCTACGTACCCGGCGGCCGGGCCGTCTATCCCTCGTCGGTCTGCATGACGGTCGTGCCCGCGGTGGTCGCGGGCGTCGGCGAGATCGTGCTGTGTACGCCTCCGCAGACCGACGGGTCGATCCCGTCGGCCGTGCTGTACGCGGCCTCGCGCGCCGGCGCCACCTTCGTCGCCAAGACCGGCGGAGCCCAGGCGGTGGGAGCGATGGCCTACGGCACGGAGTCGATCCCGCGCGTGGACCGCATCGTCGGCCCCGGCAACGCCTACGTCACCGAGGCCAAGCGCCAGGTGGCCGGATTCGTGGGCATCGACGGCCTCGCCGGGCCCAGCGAGCTCGCGATCGTCGCCGACGATACGGTCGACGCGCACATGGCGGCGCTGGATCTGATCGCGCAGGCCGAACACGACCCCGAGGCCCGCACGTTCTTCGTGACGACCTCGGCCGACCTGATCGGGCGGGTCGGCGAGGCGCTCGAGGCCGCGCTGAAGAAAGCCGGTCGCCGCGACATCGTCGACGCGGCGCTCCGCTACACGCGCGCGGTCGTCGTCCGCGATCTCGACCAGGCCGCCGACGTCGTGAACGACCTGGCGGCCGAGCACCTGCAGATCCTGTTGCCCGACGCCGACGCATTCCTCGCGAAGGTGCGCAACGCCGGGGCGATCTTCCTGGGCCACTGGACCGCGGTGCCGTTCGGCGACTACGGCGTCGCCTCGAACCACGTGCTGCCCACCGCCGGCACGGCGCGCTTCTCCAGCGGACTGCGCGCGGCCGACTATGTCACCGTCACCTCCGTCGTCGAGATGACCGGTGCGGCCGCATCCCGCTTCGCGCCCGGGGCGTCGGCGATCGCGTTCGCCGAGGGACTGGTGGGACACGCGAAGGCCATGAACGCGCGCGCGACGGAACACCGCGACGGGACGGAGGGATGACCCCCGCGGCCACCCCCCGGGCGGGCATCCGCGACGTGGATCCGTACGTCTCCCCGCAACTCGAGGTCGCGGCGCGCCTCAACACGAACGAATGCCCGCACCCGCTGCCCGAGGGGTTCAGCCTGGAGCTGGCGCGCGCGATCGGAGACCTGCCGCTCCACCGTTATCCCGACGGCCAGGCGACACGGCTGCGCGAGGACCTCGCGGGACACCTGGCCCATGCCGTCGAGGGCACCTGGGCCGCGAACGGCTCGAACGAGATCATCACCGAGCTGCTGCTGGCCTACGGCGGTCCCGGTCGCACCGCCGCGATCTTCGAGCCGACGTACCTGCTGCACTCGCGGCTGTGCTGGCTCACGCACACCGACGTCGCGAGCCACCGGCTCGAGGATCCGTTCGTGCTCACCGAGGCGGCCGTCGACCGAGCGCTCGCGGGCTCGCCCGACGTCGTGTTCGTCTGCTCCCCCAACAACCCCACGGGCACGGCCCAGCCGATCGATACGATCGCGCACCTCGCCGGATCGACCGACGCGCTCGTGGTCGTCGACGAGGCCTATGTCGAGTTCGGCGGCGAAAGTGCGCTGAAGCTCGTCGCCGATCACCCGAACCTGGCCGTGGTGCGCACGTTCTCGAAGGCCTTCGCGATGGCGGGCGCGCGGGTCGGGTACGTCCTCACGAGCCCCCAAGTGGTAGAGGACCTCCAGCGCGTTCGCCTGCCGTACCACCTGTCGTCCCTCGCCCAGGCCGCGGGGATCGTCGCGCTCCGCCACGCCGGCGAAGCGATGTCGATCCTCGACGCGGTCCGTACGCAGCGCGACCGCATCATCGAGGCGCTCACCTCGGTGGGGGGTATGACCGTGTATCCCTCCCATGCGAACTTCGTGCTGTTCATACCGCCCGAGGGCCACGACGCGACGCAGGTCTGGCAGGGGTTGCTCGATCGCGGCGTGCTCGTGCGCGATCTCACCGCGGTGGTGCCGAACGCGCTCCGGGTCACCGCGGGCGCCGAACACGAGGTCGACCTGTTCCTCACGAGCCTGCGGGAGGTGCTGGCGTCATGACCGCTCCACGCGCCGCCACGGTGATACGAACGACGAAGGAGACCGACCTCCGGGTCGAGCTTGCTCTCGATGGGTCCGGCCGATCCACCGCCGACACCGGCATGCCGTTCTTCGACCACATGCTGCAGCAGCTGGGCAAGCATGCGGGGTGGGACCTCGATGTCGCCTGCACGGGCGACCTGCAGGTCGACGGTCATCACACGGTTGAGGACTGCGGCCTCGGGATCGGTCAGGCGCTCTCCGAGGCGCTCGGCGACAAGGCCGGTATCCGGCGCTTCGCCTCGATCGTCGTACCGCTCGACGAGGCGGCGGTCGAGGTCGTGCTGGACCTGGCGGGCCGCAACTTCGTGATCCATGAGGTGCCCGTGCCCTACGAGACGATCGACGGGTTCGACACAGGGCTCCTCGAGGACTTCGTGCGCGCGTTCGCCCAGGCCGCGAACCTCACGATCCATGTGCACCTGCGCTCGGGGCGCTCCCCCCACCACATCTGCGAGGCAGAGTTCAAGGCGATCGCGAAGGCCCTCGGCGATGCGTGCGCCCCGACCGGCCGCGGCGACATCCCCTCGACGAAGGGCACCCTGTGACGATCGCGATCCTCGACTACGGGTCGGGGAACCTGCACTCGGTCTCGCGCGCGCTCGCCCACGTCGGAGGCGAACCGCTGGTGACCGCGGCACCGGCGGAGGTCGCGACCGCCGACGCGCTCGTGATCCCCGGAGTGGGTCACTTCGGGGCGTGCATGCGCGCGATCTGCCATCACGGGCTCGACGCCGCGATCCTCCGGTTCCGCGAGAGCGGGCGCGCGATGTTCGGCGTGTGCGTCGGGATGCAGGTGCTCTTCGGCGGGAGCGACGAGGATCCCGAGGAAGGGCTCGGCGTGCTGACAGGACGGGTACGCCGCCTCTCGGGCGAAGTGAAGGTTCCGCACATGGGCTGGAACACGGTGACCTGGGCACGCGAGCATCCCTATGCCGAGGACCTACCCGAAGGCGCCCGGTTCTACTTCGTCCACTCGTTCGCGCCGGACCCGGGCGAGGACACGGTCGGCATCACCGACCACGGGCGGCCGTTCGCGGCCGCCGTCGCCCGCGACAACGTGTTCGCCACGCAGTTCCACCCCGAGAAGTCCGGAGAAGCCGGGCTTGCGATGTACGAGCGATTCGTGAAGGCGGTGGCCGACCAGTGATCGTGATCCCTGCGATCGACCTGCGCGGCGGACGCGCGGTGCGCCTGCTCCGCGGCAATCCCGAGGACGAGACCTCCTATGCCGACGACCCGGTCGCGGTGGCCGAACGGTTCCAGGAGGAGGGCGCCCGTCGGCTGCACATCGTGGACCTCGACGCAGCGCTCGAAGAGGGCGACAACCGAGAGGCGATCCGCGCGATCTGCCACGCGGTCGTGATCCCCGTGCAGGTCGGCGGAGGGCTTCGCTCCCTCGGGGCTATCGGGGAGATCATCGACGACGGCGCGGCGCGCGCGATCTTGGGCACCCAAGCCGCGCTCGACCATGAGTTCGTGGCGCGCGCCGTCGAGGAGTTCGCCGAGCGGGTCGTCGTCGCGGTCGATGTGCGGGGCGGCCGGGTGATGGTGCGCGGATGGCAGGAGGAAGGCCCCAAGCTCGAGGAGACGATCGCGGCCCTCGACGATGCGGGCACGCCCCGATACCTCGTGACCTCGATCGCGCGAGACGGCACGCTCGACGGCCCGGATCTTCGTCTGTACACCCATGTGCTCAAGCTCACCGACACGCCGTTGATCGCGAGCGGTGGCGTCCGCGACGCGGATGACATCTGGGCGCTCCGCGACATGGGGTGCGAGGCGGCCGTCACCGGCAAGGCCCTCTACGAGAAGACCCTGAAGCTGTCGCAGGTCATCCGGGGCTGACGAGATGCTCGCCAAGCGACTGATCCCGTGTCTCGACGTCGACGGCGGCCGGGTGGTCAAGGGCACGAAGTTCCAGGACATGCGGGACGCGGGCGATCCGGTCCAGATGGCCGCGCACTACGACCGCGAGGGTGCCGACGAGCTCGTGTTCCTCGACATCGCTGCGACCGTCGAGGGCCGCAGCGCAACCCTCGGCGTGATATCGCGGACGGCCGAGCAGGTGTTCATCCCACTCACCGTGGGCGGCGGTGTACGCAGCGACACCGACGTGAACGAGCTGCTACGCGCGGGCGCGGACAAAGTCTCGATCAACAGTGCCGCGGTGCGCGAGCCGACGATGTTACAGCGGTGCGCGGATCGGTTCGGCACCCAGTGCATCGTGATCGCGATCGATGCCAAGCGCCGACCCGGCGGCCGGGACTGGGAGGTATTCGTCGATGCCGGCAACACCGGAACCGGCCTCGACGCGATCGAATGGGCCGTGGAGGCCACGACCGAGCGCGGCGCCGGGGAGGTGCTGCTCACGTCGATGGATCGAGACGGCACGGGTGAGGGCTACGACCTGGAGCTGTTGCGGTCGATCGGGGAGGCCGTGCGCGTGCCCGTGATCGCGAGCGGTGGCGCGGGCGACCTCGACCACTTCGCCGACGCGCTGCTCGAGGGCGAAGCCGATGCCGTGCTGGCCGCCAGCCGCCTCCACTTCGGGCAGCTCACGATCCGTGAGATCAAGGAATACCTGCGATCCAAGGACCTCGAGGTGCGGCTATGACCGGGAAGGCGGTGGACCGCGGCCCCGTCAACCCGGATGACCTCACCTACGACGAGCGCGGCCTGATCCCGGTCATCGCGCAGGACGTCGGGACCCGCGAGGTGCTGATGATGGCTTGGGCCAACCGCGAGGCCGTGGAGCGCACCCTCGCCGAGGGACGGATGGTCTATTGGAGCCGCTCCCGGCAGGAACTCTGGCGCAAGGGCGACACGAGTGGCCACGTCCAACATTGGGACGAGCTGCGCGTCGACTGCGACGCCGACGTCATCGTCGCCGCGGTCCATCAAGAAGGAGCCGCGTGCCACACGGGTGAGCGCTCCTGCTTCTTCCGCGCCCTCGCGCGCCGCTAGACTCCCCGCACCATGCTGAAGCTCGTCATCCCGAAGGGATCGCTCGAGGAGCAGACGCTCCGTCTGTTCGAGGCGGCCGACCTTCAGGTGCGCCGCGGGTCGAGCCGCGATTATCACGGCAGCATCGACGACGACCGCATCGAGCGCGTGAGCCTGCTCCGGCCGCAGGAGATCCCCGTCTATATCGAAGAGGGCCTCTTCGACCTCGGGATCACCGGCCAGGACTGGATCGCCGAAACGTCCGCCGACGTCGAGGTCCTCGCGACCCTGTCGTACGCGAAGACCGGGCCGGGTCACGGCACGAAGATCGTGCTGGCCGTGCCGAACGAGCATCCGGCGAACTCGGCTAAAGAGATACCCGCAGGCACCCGCATCTCGACGGAGTTCGTCAGGCTCACCGAGCGGTACTTCGCCGAGCTGGAGATCCCCGTGAAGGTCGCCTGGTCCTACGGCGCGACCGAGGCGAAGGTGCCCGAGATCGTCGACGCGATCGTCGACGTCACCGAGACCGGCAGCACCC
>JBDTNY010000045.1:0-11074 GCA_039933515.1 Actinomycetota bacterium | reverse complement strand
ACGGTGACCAGCACGGAGATCGCCATGCAGCGCTCGCCCGCGGAGCCGAAGGCCGCGGCCACGGCCGCGTCGGCGGCGAGGTCCATGTCGGCGTCGGGCAGCACCACCATGTGGTTCTTCGCGCCGCCGAGGGCCTGCACGCGCTTCCCGTTCGCGGTGCCGGTCACGTAGATGTACTTCGCGATCGGCGTCGAACCGACGAAGGACACAGCCTGCACGTCGGGGTGCTCGAGCAGCCGGTCCACGACGACCTTGTCGCCGTTCACGACGTTGAAGACGCCGTCGGGCAGGCCGGCCTCCTTCAGCAGCTCCGCGATGTAGAGCGAGGCGCCCGGGTCCTTCTCGGAGGGCTTGAGGATGAAGGTGTTCCCGCACGCGATCGCGTTCGCGAACATCCACATCGGGACCATCGCCGGGAAGTTGAACGGGGTGATGCCGGCCACCACCCCGAGCGGCTGGCGGATCGAGAACACGTCCACTCCGGTGGAGGCCTGCTCGGTGAAGCCGCCCTTCAGCAGGTGCGGGATCCCGGTCGCGAACTCGATGTTTTCCTGGCCCCGGGCAACCTCGCCCATAGCATCGGACAGAACCTTGCCGTGCTGCTCGGTGATCAGGCGCCCGATGTCCTTGCGGTGCTCGTGGATCGTCTCGCGGATCCGGAACAAGATGTCGGCGCGCTTGCTGAGCGAAGTCTTCCGCCACTCGGTGAAAGCGTCGCGCGCGGTCTCGATCGCGGTGTCGACCTCGACCCCACTCGCGAAGTCGACCTCGTGCGTCTGCTCGCCGGTCGCTGGGTTGTAAACCGGGCCGGTGCGGGCCGACTCGCCAGTCACAAGCTTGCCGCCGATCCAGTGGCTGAGGCGTTCCACGACTATCAACTCCCTCTCGCTGTGCGGGACGGGGCGCGTCCCGGCGTCGGTACCCCGGCGGGCGAGCCAGCCAACCCGCAACAATCGCCGCACGCTGCGAAGATGGTACGTCATGGAACCCACCCGCTCGGACGCGCTCGTCATGTTCGGCATCACCGGCGATCTCGCGTATCAGAAGATCATCCCTGCGCTGCACTCGATGGCCCGGAGGGGCAACCTGACGGTCCCCGTCGTGGGCGTCGCTCGGTCCGGCTGGAACCTCGAGCGGCTCCTCGAGCGGATGCGCGCGAGCATCGAGGACCACGGTGGTGTTGACGCCGCAGCGTTCGAGGTGCTCCGCAGCAAGCTCAGGTACGTCGACGGCGACTACACCGATCACACGACGTTCCGCGATCTCAAGGAGGCGCTGGGCGGGGCCGAGCACCCCCTGCACTACCTCGCGATCCCGCCGTCGATCTTCGAGACCGTCGTGCAGCACCTGGATTCGAGCGGATGCGCGGGCGGAGCGCGGGTGGTCATCGAGAAGCCGTTCGGGCGCGACCTGCGCTCGGCCCAAGAGCTGAGCGCCGTGATCCGCCAGGTCTTCCCGGAGACGTCGATCTTCCGGATCGATCACTTCTTGGGCAAGGAGCCGGTGCAGAACCTCGCGTACTTCCGGTTCGCGAATACGTTCCTCGAGCCGTTCTGGAACCGCAACTACGTCGAGAGCGTGCAGATCACGATGGCCGAGAAGTTCGGACTGCGCAAGCGCGGCGGGTTCTACGACCAGGTGGGCACCGTGCGCGACGTCGTCCAGAACCATCTGCTGCAGGTCCTCGCGCTGGTCGCGATGGATCCGCCGAGCGGCCTCGAGCGAGACGTGTTCTTGAACGAGCGGGTGCGGCTCCTCAACTCGATCCGGCCGCTCACACCCTCGAACATCGTGCGTGGCCAGTTCACCGGCTATCGCGCGCTCGACGGCGTGGATCTCGCGTCGAACACCGAGACCTACGTGGCCATGCGCATGCAGGTCGAAACCTGGCGCTGGGCAGGCGTTCCCTTCTACATCCGGGCGGGCAAGCGCCTGCCGACCACCGCGACCGAGGTCCTGGTCGAGCTGAAGCGTCCCCCCCGCGAGGTGTTCGCCGACGACGTGCCGGGTCATCCGAACCACGTGATCTTCCGACTTGGCCCCGACGTGAGCATCTCGCTCAGCGCCCGCGCGAAGATCCCAGGCGACGAGATGGTGGGAGAAGAGGTCGAGCTCGTTGCGCACCATCAGTCGGGCGACGTGATGGAACCCTACGAACGGCTCCTGACCGACGCGATGATGGGCGACAACGAGCTGTTCTCCCGTCAGGACATCGTCGAGACCTCATGGCGGATCGTGGACCCGGTGCTCGATGACGCGACACCGGTGCATCTCTACGCCCAAGGCTCCTGGGGCCCGGAAGAAGCCGACCGGCTGATCGGGGGCGACGGCGGCTGGCACAGCCCCGACTCGCCGGGGTGAGGCGCAGCGCCCTCGGGTGTTCGGTCCTGCGACCGAGGCTTGCGGCAAGTAGCGAAATGGCCCATCATCCGCGCAGCGCAACCGGGCAAGGGCGTCGCATCACCGAGGAGGGGCAGGCATGGGGCAGTTCGACTCCGTCATGAACAACCCGCAGAGCCGGCGGGCATTCCTGCGATCGATGGCGGTGATGGGAGGCATGGGCGTGCTTGCCGCCTGCCGCAAGGACGTGAACGCCGGCGGCACGGGCGCGAGCCAGGCGCCGTCGGCGATCCCCGGGATCGGCGATGAGACCGGCATCCTGAAGGTTCACGAGTGGGCCGGCTACGAGGCCAAGTGGCTCTGGCGTGATTACGCGAAGGCCGGCTACCCCGATCCGAAGTTCAGCTTCCTCACCAACACCGAGGGCGCGATCGCGAAAACCGCCGGCGGCTTCTATTGGGATATGACTCACCCCGAGGTCGGCTACATCCAGGACTACTTCGACCTCGACGCCATCCAGCCCTGGGATACCTCGCTGATCCCGAACTTCGCCGACCTGAACCCGGTCCTGGAGACGTCCGGCCAGTTGAACGGCGAGCAGTACGAGATCGTGCTCGACTGGGGGTACTCGGGCGTGATCATCCGCACCGACCACGTCGACCCGAGCATCAACTCCTACAGCTACCTGTTCGACGACGACCTCGCGGACCACATCGCGTGGTTTGACACACCGTGGATCATCTCGATGGCCCACGTCACGCTGGGCTTGGCGTCGGACCCGCTCGACGCCAGCGCCGAGGACCTGCAGACCGCGAAGGAGTTCTGCATCGAGAAGACGAAGAACCTGCAGTCGATCTGGGTCGACTACACCCAGCTGTGGGACGACATCCGGCAAGGCAACATCTGGGCCGCGTACTCGTGGCCGGACTCCTACGTGGTCCTGAAGGAAGAGGTCCCGGTGCAGTACATCCGGCCGAAGGAGGGCTGCTTCGCCTGGGGCGAAGGACTGGTCCTTCGATCCGACACCGAGAACTACCACCACGCGCACGCCTTCGCCGACGCGTGGGCCTCTCCAGAGGTGGGACAGCGCCTCATCAGCTCCTGGGGCTACGGTCACTCGAACCTGAACGTCGACCTTTCGGCGATCGACCCCGACGTCGTCAAGGTGTTCGGCCTCGACGACCCCGAGACGAACCTGTCCGCGCCGCTCAGCATCATGGATCAGTACCAGCCGCAACGCGCCGCGTACAACCGGGCGTGGGACGAGGTCAAGGCGGCGGCGGGCTAGGCGCTCACCGCTCCCGACGCGATGGCGACCGAGGCGGCAGCGCCGACCGACCCGCTGCAGCCGGGCAGATCCCGGCGCCGAGCAGCGACCGGCAGATGGAAGGTCACCGGCGGACTGCTGGCCACCCCGATGGCGTGGGTGATCGCGTTCTTCGTCGTCCCCGTGATCATGGTCGGGCTCTACAGCGTCGGGGCGATCACGCTCCTGCGCAACGACCATTACCTCTCGCTCGAAGGCTGGCGGTTCTTCCTGTCGAGCGACACCTACCTGAGCCTGTTCTGGAAGTCCGCTCGGATGTCCCTGGGGGTATCGATCACGTCGGTGCTGTTGGCATACCCGGTCGCTTATCTGCTCGCGCTCGTCGCGGGGAAACGGAAGTACACCCTGTTGCTCGTGATCATCGTGCCCTTCCTCACGAGCTACCTGCTGCGGGTGCTCGCGTGGCGCGTGATCCTCGGGGAGCACGGCGTCGCGAACTCGTTCTTGGAGACGACCGGTCTGATCAAGGAGCCCGTCACGTGGCTCTTCAACAGCCAGTTCGCGATCTACCTGGTGCTCTCGTACGTGTGGGTGCCGTTCGTGGCGCTGCCGATCTTCGTGTCGCTCGAGACGATGGACCACCATCTCCTCGAGGCCTCGAGCGACCTGGGCGCCAGCCGGATGCGCACCTTCTGGTCGGTCACCCTGCCGCTGTCCCTTCCAGGCGTGGCGGCGGCGTTCATCTTCGTGTTCATCCCGACGCTCGGTGAGTACATCACGCCCCAGCTCGTCGGCGGCCCGGGCGGGTTCATGTTCGGCAGCGCGATCCAGAGCGCATTCACCGCCGGTCTCGACTGGCAGTTCGGATCGGCGATGGCGATGTTCCTGATCTTCGCCGTGGCGATCCTGCTCGCCGTCTTCGGCCGGTTCCTCAACGTCAAGAGCGTGCGCGAATGAACGCCGCGGTCTCGAAAGGCGGCCGGCGATGGCTGTGGCTGACGTTCTGGATCCTCGTGCTGTTCCTCTACGCCCCGCTCGTGATCCTCCTGATCTTCTCGTTCAACGACCGGGAACTGGTCTCGTTCCCCTGGCAGGGGTTCACGCTCCGCTGGTACCACACGTTCCTCGCGAACGACATCTTGCTGGGCACCCTCCGTACCAGCCTCAAGGTCGCGACCGGCGCGGCGATCGTCACCACCCTGCTCTCGATCCCGGCGTCGATCGCCCTCGTGCGCCGTCGATTCTTCGCCAAAGGCCTCGCGTCCGGCGTGTTGCTCGCGCCGCTCGTGATCCCGCTCGTCGTGCTCGGGACGGCGCTGCTGATCCTGTTCAACCTTGTCGGCATCCCCTCGTCGCCCATCACGATCGCGATCGGTCACATCGTGATCGCGCTGCCGTTCGCGATCTTGACGCTGGTGCCGCGGCTCGAGCGGATCCCCGTGACGCTCGAAGAGGCGTCGCGGGATCTGGGCGCGGGCTGGTTCAACACCTTCCGTCAGATCACGTTCCCGCTGCTGCTTCCCGCGCTGTTCTCAGCGTTCCTCGTCAGCTTCGTGATCTCGTTCGACGAGGTGGTCGTGGCCTCCTTCGTCGCCGGCGACAACGTGACGTTCCCGATCTACCTCTACTCCCAGCTCCGGCTGCCGCGTCAGCTCCCCCAGGTGATCGCGGTGGCCGTCGTGATCCTGTTCATATCCGCCATCGTCGTCATCGTCGCCGAGGCAGGCCGTCGGGTCTCCGACCGCCATCTCGAGGCGCAGACGGCTGTACAAGAAGAAGAGGTATCCCTGTCATGAGCGATCCAGGGGTCGCGATCAGCCTGCGCGATGTGCACAAGTCCTTCGGCGACGTCCACGCGGTCGACGGCGTCTCGCTCGATATCGCGGAGGGTGAGTTCCTCACGCTGCTCGGTCCATCGGGGTGCGGCAAGACGACGACGATGCGCATGATCGCAGGGTTCGAAGAGCCCGATGCCGGCTCGATCCTGCTGCGCGGCACTGACGTCGTGGGCGTCGCGCCGAACAAGCGCGAGGTCAACATGTGCTTCCAGCACTACGCGCTGTTCCCCCACATGACCGTGGAGAAGAACGTCGAGTACGGCCTGAAGCTGAAGAAGGTCGACAAGGCCGAGCGACGGGCGCGGGTCACGGAGATGCTCGGCCTCGTGCGACTGGAGGGGTACGAGCAACGCAAGCCCTCGCAGCTCTCGGGCGGCCAGCAGCAGCGGATCGCCCTCGCGCGAGCGCTCGTGAACCGCCCCGCTGCGCTGCTGCTCGACGAGCCGCTCGGCGCGCTCGATGTGAAGCTCCGCAAGCAGATGCAGATGGAGCTGAAGCGGATCCAGCACGAGCTCGGCACGACGTTCATCTACGTCACGCACGACCAGGACGAGGCGCTCTCCATGAGCGACCGCATCGCCGTGATGAACCAAGGCGTGATCGAACAGCTCGGTGCGCCACGCGAGGTGTACGAGCAGCCGGCCACGCCCTTCGTCGCCGACTTCGTTGGGGTGCTGAACGCGATGGACGTGCGCGTGGACGAGGTTGTGGGCGAGGATCTGATCATGCGGTTGAACGAGCGCGATCGCATCGTCGTCCCGATCGGCGCCACCGGCACGAGCGCGGGGGTCGGGTCGACGCTGTTGGTGGCCGTTCGCCCCGAGCGCATCTCGCTGCACATCGGCGACACGCCGACCGACGGGGGGTCCCGCCTGTCGGGCACGGTCGGACAGGTCGTCTACCTGGGGACGCTCACCCAGTTCCACATCGACACCGAGTTCGGCAAGCGTCTGATCGTGCACCACCTCAGCGACGAAGGATCGTCGACCGTGCGGGACGGCGATGCGGTCGTCCTGACCTGGGCGCGCGAGGACGCGGCGATCCTGCGGGACTCGTAACCGCAATCGGCTCCCCGGTCCGACTACCAGACGAAGTCGATCGGATACCTCGAGATCTCGAGGTCCCGTCACGATCGACATCCCCTCGACGAGGGCTCCCGCGACCAGCATGCGCTCGAACGGCTCGGCGTGCGCTTCGGAAACTCCTGGAGGGCATCAGGTGACGTCGTTCAGCCGCCAGGACGCGGAAGCCCGACCCGTCGACCACCTCGGCGAACACCTGAGCCGGATCGTCGGGCAGACGCCCGGCCTCCTATGTGCTTGATCAATGAGCTCCCACAGGGACACGACGCTCGCTCAGGCTCCTAGCCAAGTCAAGCCGTGTCACCCCACCAGCGGCTGCACGCCCCGCTTCCCGAGCTGGTCGGCGATGATGTTGCGCTGCACCTCGGAGGTGCCCTCCCAGATCCGGTCCACGCGCACCTCCCGGTAGAACCGCTCGGCCACGTTCTCGCGCATGTAGCCCCGCCCGCCGAAGATCTGCACGGCGCGGTCGGCCACCCGGTTTGCCATCTCGCTCGCGTAAAGCTTGGCCATCGAGCACTGTGCGTGCTGGAGCTTCACGGCGACGCCGGCGTCGATGTTCTCCGCCAGGCGGTACGTCATCAGGCGTGCCGCCCACAGCTCCGTGAGCGAATCAGCGAGCATGTGCTGGATCGCCTGGAACGAGAAGATCGGCTGCCCGAACTGCACCCGTTCCTTCGCGAATGCGGTGGCCTCCTCGGTCAGACGCTCGGCCGCGCCGCAGCAGCGCGCCGCGATCATCAGACGCTCGTAGCGGAACCACTCGTAGGTGAACGCCAGCCCGTCGCCCTCCTCGCCGATCAGATTCGCCGCGGGCACGCGAACGTTCTCGAACGCGACGACCGCATGCGAGTCCGCGTAGGTGTGCGAGTACGCGGGCGAGCGCACCTCGCGCACCCCGGGCGTGTCCTTGTCCACGAAGAACATCGCGTGTTCGCCCTCGTGCGCACCGCCCGCGATCTTGCCCTGGAAGAAGCAATAGCCGGCATGGTTGTACGAGGTCACGTGCATCTTCACGCCGTTCAGCACGTAGTCGTCGCCGTCTCGCTGGGCAGTGGCCGTTATCGCGTCGACGTCGGAGCCTGCGCCCTCTTCCGTGATCGCGTAGCACTCGTGGACGTCGCCGCGGATCGTGGGCTTGATCCAAGTCTCCATCTGATGCTCGCTCACGACCGCCGGCGCCCACGCCGGCGGGGTGTGCACGCACCAACCGAGCGCGTTCGTGACGCGGCCGATCTGCTCGGAGACAAGCACCTGCTGGAGCATCGTCATGCCCGTCCCGCCGAGCTTGGTCGGCATGTTCATCGCGAACAGGCCGAGCTCCTTCGCCATGCGTCCGTGCTTCGCATGCTCCTCCGCGGGGATCTCGCCGCCGTTGGCCTCGGCGTGCTGCTCCCAGGGGATCAGCTCCTCGTCGACGAACGTGCGGGCGCGCAGCTGGATCGCGCGATCCTCGTCTGACATCGGGTACGTGGTCATCGCTCGGTCACCCCTCGCTGACGGCGTCGGGCCGAGCATACCCCGGGGCCTGAACGGTGATTCAATCGGCGCCGAGCCGCCGCTCGAGCTCCCGGAGGTGCTCCCAGCCGTGCTCGAGCGCGCGCCGGAGCGTCCGGTTCACCGAGCCGATCGACTGACCCCGCGGGATCACGGCCTTGCGCTGCGCGGGCGTCGCGGCGCCCAGGTCCTCGGTCAACAGGCGTGCTCCTTCCGCGAGCGCCTCGCGGACGTCGATCTCACCTGCCTCGGCATCACGCCCCAGCTTGTTGTACGCCCGGTTCGTGGCGAGGCCGCTGGAGAGATACCCGCCGTCGGCGTCGTAGACGTGCTGCAGGATCGCGGTGATCGGCCGGCCCTTCTCGGGCTTGGCCGCGAGGTCCTTGGAGCTCATGCCCGCCACGAGGTCGAGCGTTGCCTCGCGGATCCATCCGTGCCGCTCCACGAGCGCGGCGAGCTGCCGCGGCGAGACGGGGTCGCGATCCGGACCGAAGACCACGACACCCTGCCCGAGCCACACGCCTTCGGTGATCTCCTCGGCGATCGTCGTCTCGAACGGCTCCTCCGGGTCGATCGCCTCGCCTCGCGTCGCGAGGAACCGCGCGAACCGCCGGATCGCGTCCGGCGTGATCTCGAGCGCCTCCTCCGTCGTACCCGCGTTCGCGATGCAGCCCATCAGGTCGACCACGTGCACCATCGTGGTCTTGCGCTTCGGACCGTGGTCCAGGTACAGGCGGTAGGTCGTCGCTCGTGCCATGGGGCTCACACGATGAACTCGAGGCGATCTCGGTGGAGCGCGAGCTGCGTGAGCGTATGGTCGTCGATCGCGTGGTCGCGCTCGGGCGCCTCCACGTCGGGCTTGTCGCCGAACAGCTCTCCCGACAGATACCGCTGGCCGGTGTCGCAGATCACGGTCACGATCCGGCGGTGCTCGGGGTGCGCAGCCGCGATCTTGTGCACGGCCGCGACGTTGATGCCCGAGGATGGACCGCAGAGCATGCCCTCCTCGGCAGCGAGGCGGCGCGCGGTTTCGAGCGCTTCGGCGGTCGAGGCCGTCACGATCCCGTCCATCATCGCGAGATCCAGGTTGGGCGGGATGATCCCGTCACCGATCCCGGGGACCCCGTGTGTCCCCCACGTCTGCTCGGTGATCAGCGGGCACTCGCTCGGCTCCACGGCGAACGCCCTGATCGAGGGGTCGTGACCCTTCAGGGCGCGTGCGACGCCGCTGATCCAGCCTCCCGTCCCCTGCGCACCGACGACGGCGTCGATCCTGCCGCCGGCCTGCTCCCAGATCTCCTCACCCGACGCGAGCTGAGCCTCCGGGTTGTCCGGGTTCTCGAACTCTCCGGGAAAGAAGAAGCGGTCGGGGTCGGTCGAACGGATCTCGCGCATCTTCTCGAGCGCGAGGTCGATATCGGTCCCGGCCCCAGGCGTCAGCACGAGCTCGGCGCCGTAGGCCGCGATCATCTTCTTTCGCTCGGGGCTCATGCCCTCGGGCATCACGATCACGCAGGCGTAGCCCTTGATCGCGGCCACCGCCGAGCAGGCGATGCCCGCGTTGCCCGTCGTGCACTCGATGATCGTCATCCCGGGGCGCAGGTCGCCGCGCTCCTCGGCGCGCGCGAGCATGTGCGCGTAGATCCGGTCCTTCACGGAACCGGTGGGGCCGTACCACTCGATCTTCGCGAGGAGCTCGACCCCTTCGGGGGCGACGCGCTGGAGCCGCACGAGCGGGGTACGCCCGATCGCACCGAGCAACGTCGGCATCTCGGTCCGGTTGGCGTCCCATTCGATCGTCACGCGCGTTCCCTCCTGGTCCTCGAGCGGGCCGGCTGAACCCGCCCGCGGCTCGGTGTCATCCCGCGACCGGACGCCGCCGCTCTACGTATCCCATGCGGCGCGAGATCGCCCCCGCGGACTCCATCGTCAGCCGGGCCACGCGCGGCAGGTCGACCGGGCGCATCCGGAATGCCGGCCCGCTGACGCTGAGCGCCGCGACCACCTCACCGTCGGCGCGGCGCACCGGCGCCGCCACCGCGTTCAATCCCTCCTCG
This sequence comes from Actinomycetota bacterium, assembly GCA_039933515.1. Taxonomy (GTDB): domain Bacteria; phylum Actinomycetota; class UBA4738; order UBA4738; family HRBIN12; genus JAOUEA01. Next base: position 993 of record JBDTNY010000045.1, on the reverse strand, counting down.
AGCTCTTCCATCGTGGAGGCGTATCCACGTCGCCGGATCTCATCGAGCTGCGACGCAAGCGTCGCGGGATCGGTCACGGTCGAGCGAGTCTCGCGCGCGAGCGGGTGAGCGAGGAGGCGTGCCCGCTCGGCCTCACCCACGTTCGCGAGGAGCACCTTCCCGTTCGAGGTGCAGTGCAGCGGCGTACGCCGGCCCACCCAGCTCACCGCGACGATCGAGCGCGTGCCTGTCACCTGGTCGATGTAGACGACGGCGTCGCCCGAGAGCACGCCCAGGTTCACGGTTTCGCGGGTTCGGTCGGCGAGGTCTTCCAGCATCGGCCGGGCGATCCGCACGATGTCCATGCTCGCCATGGCCGCGCCCGCCAGCCGGATCAGCCCGAACCCCAGCCGGTACTTCTCGGTGATCGGATCTCGCTCCACCATGCCGCGCTCCGCGAGGGTCGCGATCAATCGAGAGGCCGTGGCCTTGTGGACGTCGAGCCGGCGCCCGAGCTCGGTCACACCCAGCTGCCCGGCCTCCGCGATCAGCTCCAGCGCGCGCAGGGCACGGTTGACCGATTGGAGGTTCCCGCCATCTGTGTCTCGCCCCACGCAACCGCCCCCCCGTCGCCGCGACCTGGCGGACGCTACGCCGGTCTTCGGCAGGCTGTCAATGCGTTGGCCGCACCCGGGTTGCGGAGGCCGCACCCACTGCGTTGACCGGCCGCGCCCGGTCGCGGAGGCTGTGCGGGGCTCGCGATCCGAGGGGGAGCCACGACGATGACCGAGGACCGACCCCGATACTGGCGCGCCGCCGAGCCCAAGCCGGCCTACGACGTGGTCGTCGTGGGTGCCGGTGGCCACGGCCTCGCCACGGCTTACTACCTCGCCGCGAACCACGGCATCACCGACGTCTGCGTCGTGGAGAAGGGCTGGCTCGGGGGCGGGAACACGGCGCGCAACACCACGATCATCCGCTCGAACTACCTGTGGGACGAGTCGGCCGCGATCT
>JBDTNY010000044.1:0-19111 GCA_039933515.1 Actinomycetota bacterium | reverse complement strand
ACAGGAGCTCGGAGCGATGGCCCACGGCGAGATGCACGAGATCCCTGACGAACGACTGCGCCTGATCTTCACCTGCTGCCACCCCGCGCTCGCGGCCGATGCCCGCGTGGCGCTCACGCTCCGCACGGTCGGCGGATTGTCCACGCGGGAGATCGCGCGCGCCTTCCTGACACCCGAGCCCACGATCGCGCAGCGCCTCGTGCGCGCGAAGCGGAAGATCCGGCAGGCCAGGATCCCGTATCGCGTGCCCCCGCTCGAGCTCCTTCAGGAGCGCCTCGCCGGCGTGCTCGCGGTCCTGTACCTCATCTTCAACGAGGGCTACGCCGCGACGAGCGGCGAGCTGATCAGGGCCGATCTCTGCGACGAAGCCATGTGGCTCGCGCGCGTCCTCGACCGGCTGCTCGCCGACCAGGCCGAGGTGCTCGGACTCCTCTCGCTGATGCTGCTGCAGCACTCGCGGCGTGACGCACGGGTCAACGGCTCCGGCGACCTGGTGCTCCTGGACGACCAGGACCGCTCCCGCTGGGATCACGAGATGATCGACGAAGGACTGGCCCTGCTGGATCGTTCCGTCGCGTTGCGATCGCCCGGCTCGTATCAGCTGCAGGCCGCGATCGCCGCGCTGCATGCCCGCGCTCCACGGCCTGAGGACACCGACTGGCCCGAGATCGCCGGTCTCTATACCGCGCTCGTGGCACGGCACCCATCGCCGGTCGTGCGCCTGAACCGGGCGGTGGCGATCGCGATGGCCGATGGCCCAGGAACCGGGCTGCCGCTCGTCGACGAGCTCGCCGCCGAGCTCGACGGCTACCACCTGCTCCACGCGACCCGCGCCGACCTGCTGCGGCGCCTGGGCCGGCACGACGAGGCGGACGAGGCGTACCGCCGGGCGCTCCAGCTGGCCACGAACCCCGCGGAACGGCGATTCCTGGAGCGCCGGCTCGGAGCACGCTGAGGCGAGAACCTGCCCTGGCGACACCGCCTGGGGGGTTGCCTTAGAGTTACCCGCCATGCTCTTCCCCACCGTCGATTTCGCGATCTTCTTCTGCCTCGTCTTCTTGGGCCACTGGTTGCTGAGCCCCCGGCCCGTGCCGTGGAAGGTGTTCATGATCGCGGCCAGCTACGTGTTCTACGCGTGGTGGAACGTGCACCTGGTGTGGCTGCTGGCCGGCGTGTCCGCGATCGCGCAGGCCACCGCGATCACCGTGGCACGGCAGGACGAGGACCGGCGGCGGCGATGGGCGATGGGGATCGGGGTGGCCGCCACGCTCGCACCGCTCGCTTACTTCAAGTACTACGGCTTCTTCTCGCTGAACCTCACGCGCGCGATGGAGTCGACCGGGATACACGCGGGGCTCCCGCTCGTGAACCTGATCCTTCCGGTCGGACTTTCGTTCTTCTCGTTCATGGCGGTCAGCTACGTCGTCGACGTCTACCGCCGGCAGTTCGAGGTCGCGGGCTGGCCCGACGTCTTCCTCTATCTCTCCCTCTTCCCGCACCTTGTGGCCGGGCCGATCGTGCGTCCCGACGAGCTGATCCCCCAGCTTGCCGTCCGTCGCGACCCCCGGCACCTCGACGTGGCCGGCGCGGGTTATCTGATCTTCGGGGGGTTGTTCAAGAAGGTCGTGATCTCCAGCTACCTGGCGAGCGCGATCGTCGACCCGGTCTTCGCCGACCCGTCGCGCGTGAGCGCGATCGAGGCGATCGTCGGCGTGTGGGCGTACGCGATCGTGATCTACAGCGACTTCAGCGGCTACACCGACATCGCGATCGGCGTCGCGAAGCTCCTGGGCTTCCAATTCCCCGTGAACTTCGACCGCCCCTACAGCGCTCGGTCATTGCAGGACTTCTGGCGACGGTGGCACATCACCCTGTCGCGCTGGCTCCGCGACTACCTCTATTTCCCGCTCGGCGGCTCCAAGAAGGGAGCGCGGCGCACCTACGTCAACATCATGATCACGATGGTGCTGGGCGGGTTGTGGCACGGCGCCGCCTGGACGATGGTGATCTGGGGCACCTACCACGGGGCCGGGCAATGCGTCGGTGCATGGCGGCGTTCCCGCGCGAAGGCCGCGGGCATTGGGCCCGTCCGTACCCCCGGCCGGATCTGGCTCGAGCGCGCGGCCACCTTCAACCTCGTCTGCCTGGGCTGGGTGTTCTTCCGGGCCGACACGGTCGGGACCGCGTTCGCGCTGCTCCGGCAGATCGTCACGGGATGGGGAACCGCCGGCACCGCTCTGGTTTCCCCGCTGGTGCTCGCCGTGATCGCCCTGATGCTCGCGCTGCAGTTCGCACCACACGGGCCGGCGGAAGTCCTGCAGGATCGCATCTCGGCCCTGCGTCCATGGGTCATGGGGGTCGGGTTCGCGACCGCCCTGTTCGTAATCGCCACCCTCGGCCCGCAGGGCGTGGCCCCCTTTATCTACTTCCAATTCTGACGATGGCCGAGGTCCCGCGTTGATGCCCGAGATGCCCCACGACCTTCCCGCTCGGGGATCGCATCCCCGCGCGGGGCGGCGCACGATGCCCGCAGGCCGTGCGCTCGTCGTGATGACCGTGTGCCTGCTGGTGTGGACCGTGCTATATGCCCCGACGCTGAAGCGGGCCTCCGAGGCGCAGCCACTCGGCGCGCGGCGCACGGTGTCGCTCTGGGTACTGCGGCCGCTGGCCGGCATCAGCGATCTGCTCCAGCTGACCGACGTGACCGACGCCGCCGCGCGGGCTCTCGGACGTGACCCCGGTGGAGCACCCGGCGGCCAGGCGCCCGACGACCTTCCCACGATCGACCCGAGCGTCTCGGTGTCGCCAGCGCCGGACGAGCCGGTCACGGAGTCCACGCCGATGCGGCGCCCGACCGCCGACAACGAGCTGCGGATCGTGGTGGTCGGCGATTCCCTCGCGGCCGGGCTCGGCGTCTACCTCGAGCGCGAGTTCCGCCCCTCGCTCTCACGGATCTCGAAACAGGGCCGGATCTCGACGGGCCTCGCGCGCCTCGACTATTTCGACTGGTTCAGCGCGATGGGTCAGATCGAACGCGACTTCCGCCCCGATCTGGTGATCGTGATGATCGGGGACAACGACAACCAGGGACTGACGTCGCCTGGCGGACAGCTGGTCACACCGATCGGGTCGTTCGAGTGGCCGCAGGGGTATCGAGATCGGGTCGACAAGCTCACGCTAACCGCGATCGACGGCGGCTCGCACGTCGTGTGGGTCGGGCTCCCGATCGTCAGCGAGAAAGATCGCTGGCCCGTGATGCAGCGCCAGAACGACATCTTCCGCCAGGTGATCCGCGGTACGCCGAACGCGGTGTATGTGGACACGTGGGACCGGTTCGCCACCGCCGACGGTGGCTACACCCCGTTCTATCGGCACGACGGGCAGGTCGAGCTGATCCGCGCGACCGACGGCCTGCACTTCAACCCTCGCGGCTACGAGCTGGTGGCGCAGGCCGTCGCGCAGGTAGCGGTCGACGAGTTCGAGCTCACCCCGCGCGCGCTGAACGGCTGAGCTCGGGCGCCTAGCGCCTAGATCTTGATCGACACCTCGGGAAGGTTCGCGAGCGCAGCTTCCTCGTCGGCCGGGTCGAATTCGAAATCGGGCAGGCGACCGTGGTTGAAGTCGTCGTAGGCCTGCATGTCGAAGTGCCCGTGGCCACAGAGGTTGAACAAGATCACCCGTGCCTCGCCGGCCTCCCGGGCCGCGATCGCCTCGTCGATCGCGCCCTTGATCGCGTGGCTCGGCTCAGGCGCCGGAAGGATCCCCTGGGTCGTCGCGAAGAGCTTCGCCGCCTCGAAGATCTCATTCTGCGTGTACGCCGTGGCCTCCATGTGTCCCTCGTGCACGAGCATCGAGAGCGAGGGTGCGTCGCCGTGGTAGCGCAGACCGCCGGCGTGCACTGGCGCCGGCACGAAGTCGTGCCCGAGCGTGTACATCGGCACGATCGGGCCGATCTGCGCGGTGTCGCCATAGTCATAGGCGAACCGCCCCTTCGTGAGGGTGGGGCACGCCGCCGGCTCCGCGGCCAGGAACCGCGCGGTGGAGTTGCCCCGCAGCTTCTCGGCCATGAAGGGGTAAGCGATCCCCGCGAAGTTCGACCCGCCACCGACGCAGCCGACGATCACATCGGGCTCCTCGCCCGCGAGGGCCATCTGCTTCTGCGCCTCGAGCCCGATGATCGACTGATGCAGGAGCACGTGCCCCAACACGCTGCCCAGGGCATAGTTCGTGTCCTCGTGGGTGGCGGCATCTTCCACCGCCTCGCTGATCGCGATGCCGAGCGAGCCCGTAGAGTCCGGGTGTTGGGCCTGGATCGAGCGGCCGCTATTCGTCTTGTCGCTGGGTGAGGCAACCACGCTCGCCCCGAAGGTCTCCATGAAGATCCGTCGGTACGGCTTCTGGTCGTACGAGGCGCGCACCATGTACACGTCGCACTCGAGCCCGAAGACGTTGCACGCCATCGCCATCGCTGAACCCCACTGACCCGCGCCCGTCTCGGTGGCGATCCGTCGGATCCCCGCCTCTTTGTTGTAATACGCCTGCGGCACCGCGGTGTTCGGCTTGTGGGACCCGGCCGGTGAGACCCCTTCGTACTTGAAGTAGATGTGCGCAGGGGTCTGCAACGCTTGCTCGAGCCGAGTCGCGCGGAACAGCGGTGAAGGCCGCCACAGTCGGTAGACATCCAACACCGCTCCGGGGATGTCCATCCACTGATCGGTCGAGACCTCCTGCATGATCAGCGCCTCGGGGAAGAGCGGCGCCAGATCCGCCGGCCCCACCGGTTCCTTGGTCTGCGGGCTAAGCGGCGGAAGCGGCGTCATCCCGGCCGCAACCATGTCCGGGATCAGGTTGAACCAGGCGGTGGGCATCTCGTCGGGCCGCAGGTCGAACCGGGTTCGGGCGTCGGTCATGGCTACCAACCTCCTGGAGACGGCGAAGGGCGCGAGCCTACCGTCGTCGCCCCGAGCTGACCAGGTCCCCGTCACGTCCGAACATCGCCGCGGCATGAGCAAACGTGCCGCCCTTGCGGAACGCGAGGTTCCGTGCGAGGGTTCGCGCCTGCGAAACCATCGGCGGCGCATGCCGACGAACCCCGGCCCCGACCGGGCGAACCAGGGAGGGAACATGCGATCGAACGGCCATCGGCGGGCGTCCATCGCCGTCACCATCATCGCGGGACTCGTGGCACCGATGGCGTCGCTCTCGGCCGCCGCAGCACCGGCCGCGCCCTCGGTGCGGCTGGTCGCCGGCGGCGACGAGGTCACGATCGTGCGACGCAAGCCCTACCCGGTTCCCCTCAACGTCGGCGTCTTCGCGGCGGCCGTGAACGGCGCGCTCGAGATCCGCGCATCACGCCCCGACTACGACACCCCCGTCTCGGTCGAACGCTGGATCGACGGCGGCGCCACGATCGAACCGTGGCCGGCCGACACGGTCACCGATTGGCGAGGGCTCACCGGGTTCCTGCGGATCACGGTCCGTAAGGACAACGGGCGGGTCGTGCTCGACGAGTACACGGACTTCTGCCCTGCGATGTACGGGGGCCAACGCGTCGATGACGCCGGACCGCTCACTCAGACGTATCCGATGTACGGGTGTGGCGGCTACACGCCGTTCGTTCTCGGCAACGTCTGGGGGATCGACGAAGGATGGGCCGTGCCCGCGGTCGGGAGCGACTACTACTACTACTACGACTCGGGCTACACCCCGTACCTGGATGCGAAGGACGGGCACTACAACGTGGAGGTCACGATCACGCCGACCTACACCGATCTCCTCGGAATCTCGAGCGCCGATCGCACGGTCACGGTCGGTTTCACGGTCGACACGAACCGCCGCTGCCGGCGCATGTGCCTTCGACCCGCACCTCGCGTCCCCGTCACGGGAGAAGCGCCGACCCAGCCGTTCGATCACGCGCCGGTGATCTCCGTCCCGGACCCCGCGACACTTCCAGACCTGATCCCGCTCCCCGCCTTCGCGATGGGCGTTGGCCGACGCGGTCGGGACAGTCGTGACTGGCTCTCGTTCGGCGCCAACCTGTGGAACGCCGGACCCGGCAACCTCGTGGTCGAGGGGTACCGCCAGCCCGGCGAGGACGTGATGGACGCCTGGCAGTACTTCTTGACGGCCGACGGCGCGGTCACGGGCAAGGCTGCAGCCGGCCGGCTGGAGTACGACACGCGCGACGGCCACGACCACTGGCACTTCCGGCAGTTCGCGACCTACCAGCTTCTGGATTCGGACAAGCAGAAGGTCGTGCGTAGCAAGAAGGAGGCGTTCTGCCTGGCGCCCACCGACGCGATCGACACCACGAGGCCGAACGCGGTATGGATCCCCTACTCGGTCGGGCTCTACAGCGCGTGCGGCGGGCCCAACGCGCTGTGGACCCGCGAGAACCTCGACGTAGGCTGGGGCGACACGTACTACCAAGGGTTGCCCGGCCAGTCGTTCAATATCACCGACCTGCCGAACGGCCGCTATTTCGTGGCCGTGATCGCGAACCCGAAGGACAAGCTGCTCGAGAGCAACACATCGAACAACGTGTCGCTCCGCCGGATCTTCCTACGAGGCACGTCTGGGCACCGGTACGTGGTTGTTCCCTCGTACCACGGCATCGACTGAGCGAAGCGAGGAAGGCGAAACGTCCCGTCGGCTAGAGGCCGGCGGGGCGGTTGCCCCAGGTCGGCATCCGGTCGGCACCGGGGTCGTTCGTGACCTGCTCGATCGTGCCGTCGGCGACGTTGGCGACGAAGATGTCGAAGTCGCCGTCGCGGTCGCTCGCGAAGGCGATCCGATCTCCATCGGGCGACCACGCCGGGTCGATGTCGTGCCCGGCGCCCGACGTCAACTCCTCGGCATCCGAGCCATCCGCCTTCACGACCCAGAGGTGCGACGTGCAATCGCCATCGGCGACCGAGCAGGCGGCCGCCGATGCGCTCGAGAAGGCCACCCACTTCCCGTCGGGCGACCAGCTCGGGTCGAGGTCATCGGACGACCCCGCGTACAGGATGCGGGCATGCCTTCCATCCGCGTCCATCACATACAGATCGCTGTTGTCGCCTCGATCCGAGGCGAACACGATGTGCCGGCCGTCGGGCGACCACGACGGGTCTGTATCCAGCGAGCGGTCGTCGGTGAGCCGGCGGCCCGCGGTGCCGTCCGCCCGCGATGTCCAGATGTCCTGCTGGCCGGCGCGCAGACCCTCGAACGCGATCGTCTTCCCGTCGGGCGACCACGTCGGGCCGCACCCGTCGACGCCTCTGGGGATCGCACGCTCGACCCGCTTCTTGCCGTACGGATCCACCACGTACACCGCCGCGATGTTCGACCCACACCCGATATCGAACGCCATCATCGAGCCGTCGGGGGACCAAGCGGGATTCCCCTGCGCACGCCCGGGCGCGAAGAGCGCCGTGCCGCCCGACGCATCCCGGTTCAGCAGGAACACGCGCGGGATGCCCGACTCCACGTCGCGCGTGAAGGCGATCGCCCCGTCGCGGATCGCAGTGATCCGCACGGGGAAGGGGGACGCGGTGTCACCCGGACGATCGGCTCCGCCTCCGCAGGCGGACAACGCGACGGCGCTCACGGCAACGGCCGCAAGCCAGGATCGGATCGAGAAGGTGCTGCGCGCGCTCATCCCCTCGGGGGCATCGGCACGTGCGGCCGTGGCCTGGAGTGCTACTCCATGCCGGGCTGGTCCGCCACCTCGACCCAGCCCTCGGCCTCGCGAGTGAGGAAGACGGGCACGGGGTCCTCGGCGGGGCCCTCGACGGGCTCGCCGGTCTCGACGTCGAACACGCTGCCGTGGCACTGACATTCGACCGTGGCCGCACGATCGTCGAAGGTGCCGGCTTCGGACAGCGAGCACCCCATGTGCGTGCACTCGTCGCCGAAGGCGTAGAGCTTGTGCTCCACGTGAGCGACGGCGACCCGGCCCGCCGGGGTATCGAACGCCCGCATCTCGCCTTCGGGGATCTCCGCCATCGCGCCGACCCGTGTGTACTCCATGGTTCCGCTCCTTCTTCACTCGGCCTCACGTTGCGCGGAGGCCCTCCGCGCGTCCGATCAGGTCGGGAGCCTACCGTCACGCGCGGGTCAGCGCGGCGAAGCTCCGCTGCGCGACAGTCACGCCGCCCAGCACGGCGAGCGCGACCAGGACGACCGGCATCATGCCGGGGATCAACAGGCCGACCATCAGCGCCAGGAACCGTTCGAGTCGCTGGAAGAACCCCTCCGTGAGCTGCACGCCCACCGCCTCTGCCTCGGCGCGGATATGGCTCACCGACAGGCTGAGGACCAGGCCAACCAGCGCCAGCACCGCCTGCAGCCTCTCGCCGCGAGCCGCCAGCACCCAGAACACGGACGAGAACAAGATCATGTCGGAGACCCGGTCGAGCACGGAGTCGAGGAAGGCGCCGGAACGGCCGGCGATCCCTCGATGACGCGCCACCGACCCGTCGAAGACGTCGGCAAGCCCGGCCCCGAGCAGCAGCAATCCCGCGACGAGCCAGTCCCCTTCGACGATCCGCCAACCGCACAGGACGTTCAACACCAACGAGCCCAAGGTCAGTTGCCAGGGCCACACGCCCGTCCAGATCAAGAACGCGAGGATCGCGCGATACGGCCACGCGAAGATCTGCATCGCGCCACCAGCCGCGCTCTCGTTCTTTCGTGGGGCCGGCATGTCGCGCACGCGGGGTGACTCCCGCTCCGGGTGCCCGGGTGATGAGGTCACGGGATCACTTACCCGGCGTGGGGTTCGAACGAGACCACCTCATAGCGGAAGCTGCCACCGGGAGCCTGATACACGACCTCCTGCCCCACGGCCGCGCCCAGGAGCGCCGTGCCGAGCGGGGAAGTCGTGGTCACGGTGCGGGCACTCGGTGCCTTCTCCTCGGCGTGCTCGGCCAGGAGATAGGTCTCTTCGTCGGGGTCGGCTTCGTCGAGCGGACGGATCGTCACGAGCATTCCCGCGCCGACCGAGTCCGATCGCGCGGGCGTCTCGACGATCTCGGGGTCTCGGAGCATCTGCTGGAGCTTGCGAATCTTCGACTCCATCAGGCCTTGCTCGTCCTTGGCCGCGTGGTATTCCGCGTTCTCCTTGAGGTCCCCGTGCTCGCGCGCGATCTTGATCTTCTCGGTGATCTGCTCGCGTCCAGTGGTCGTGAGCTCCTCGAGCTCCGCCTTGATCCGCAGGTAGGCGTCCATCGTGAGCGTCGCGGTGGGGTCTTGTCCGGGCTTGCGCGGCGGTCGGCTCTGGAGCTCCTCGGGAAGATCAGCCATGGGACGCAGTGTACCGAGGGGTCGGCCCGGAGCCGCCGCCCCCGCGTCGTGATGGGTCCGGTCCCGCCACGTCACTCCTCCGACAGGTAGATGTTCTTGACCTCGGTGTAGAGCGCGGCGGCGTGCATCCCCATCTCACGGCCCATCCCGCTCTGCTTGTAGCCGCCGAACGGCGCCTCGGTGAACACGCTCGAGGACGAGTTCACGCTGATCACGCCCGTCCGGATGCCCTTCGCCACGCGGATCCCGCGGCCGAGATCGCGGGTCCAGACCGAGCCCGAAAGCCCGTACGGGGAGTCGTTGGCCATCCGGATCGAGTCCTCTTCGGTCTCGAACGGGATCACGCACGAGACCGGTCCGAAGATCTCCTCTTGCGCCACGCGCATGTCGTTCCTGACGTCGGCAAGCACCGCGGGCCGCATGAAGGAGCCGGGGCCGACGGGCACCTCACCCCCGGCGACCCGGCGGGCGCCCGCCTCCTCACCCAGCGCGAGGTACTGGAGGCTAGTGGCCCGCTGGCCTTCGCTGATCAGCGGCCCCATCTCGGTGGCCTCGTCGAGCGGTTCCCCGACCACGATCGACTCGGTCGCCTCCGCAAAGCGCGCGACGAACTCGTCGTAGATCGGGCGCTGCACGAACGTGCGAGACCGCGCACAGCAGTCTTGGCCGGCGTTGTCGAAGACGGACCAGATCAACCTCGGCACACAAGCGTCCAGATCGGCATCAGCGAAGACCACGTTGGCCGACTTGCCGCCGAGCTCCAGCGACACGCGCGTGATGTGCTTGGCGGCTTCCTGCATCACGGCCGTGCCCACCTCGGTGGACCCGGTGAACGAGATCTTCGCGACCCGCGGATCCGCGATCAGGGCTCCGGCGGTGGTGGACCCGGGACCGGGCACCACGCTCAGCGTTCCTTCGGGCAGGCCGACCTCGTACAGGATGTCGGCGATCGCGAGCGCCGTGAGCGGTGTCTGCGTCGCGGGCTTGACCACCGCGGTGTTCCCGCAGGCCAGGGCCGGCGCGATCTTCCACGAGGCGATCACGGCGGGGAAGTTCCACGGCGTGATCAGGGCACAGACCCCCACCGGCTCGCGGATCGTGACGTCGATCCCGGGCGGCACGATCGGGATCGACTCCCCCATGATCTTGTTCGCGGCGCCCCCCCAGTACTCGAAGACGTTCGCCACGATGTCGATCTCGGCGCGGGCCGACGAGATCGGCTTCCCGCCGTTGCGAGCCTCGAGTCGCGCGAGCGCTTCCTGGCGATCCCGGATCACGAACGACGCCTTGGTCAGCAGCCGACCACGTTCCCGAGCGCTCATCCGCCGCCAGGCGCCGTCCTCGAAGGCCCGCTCGGCGACGTCGAGAGCGCGGCGGGCATCCTCGGGACTCCCCTTGGCCACCTCGGCCATCGACGCCCCGGTCGACGGCTCGATCACTTCGAAGGTGGCACCGTCGGCAGCGGGCGCCCGCGCACCCCCCAGGTTCATCAGCTCGATCATGACTCAGCCCTCCGGTGCGCCCGCCAGGCACACCGTAGCGGCTTGCGCGTAGTCTTGCCGGGTCCGATCCGATGGGAGGCTCGATGCGTCTGCAGGGGAAGGTCGCCCTGATCACCGGGGGCGCGAGCGGCATGGGCAAGGTTGCGTCGGAGCTGTTCGCAGCTGAAGGCGCTGCCGTGGTACTCACGGATCTGAACGACGTCTCAGGCGAAGCGGCCGCGTCGGAGATCGAAGCGAACAGCGGGCGCGCGCACTACGTGCATGCCGACGTCTCGAGGGAGTCCGACGCCAAGGCGATGATCGACGCGGCGATGGAGCGATTCGGAAGGCTCGACGTGCTCTACAACAACGCCGGCGTGATGCTGCCCGACGACGGGTCCGTCCACTCGACCGAGGAGAAGATCTGGGACCTCACCCTGGCGGTGAACGTCAAGGGTGTCGCGTTCGGCTGCAAGTACGGCGTGCCAGCCATGATCGCGAGCGGGGGCGGCTCGATCATCAACGTCGCTTCGTTCGTCGCCTGGCTCGGGGCAGCCACCTCGCAGACCGCGTACACGGCGTCGAAGGGAGCCGTCCTTGCGATGACTCGTGAGATCGCCGTCGAGTACGCGCGGCAAGGGATCCGCTGCAACGCCTTGTGCCCCGGGCCGATCGAGACTCCCCTGCTGATGCAGCTCCTATCGGACGAGAAGAAGCGGCAGCGACGCTTCGTGCACATCCCGATGGGACGGCTCGGCCAGGCTCACGAGCTCGCCAAAGCGGCGTTGTTCCTGGCGAGCGACGACTCTTCCTACATGACCGGCGCCTCGATGATCGTCGATGGCGGGATCACGGCCGCCTATGTAACGCCGGAGGATTGATCCTCGCGCCTATCCGAACCGACCCCCGCCGAACTCTCGCCGCAGCCGCTCTTGCACATGATCGACGACCCGGTACGACGCCCGCAGACGAGTGCGGCTGACGGGATCGAGGGCTGCAGGCTCTTCCAGGGAATCGACGGGAAGCCCGCGCCGCACGCACGCGACCTGTCGATCCAGGCGGAGCTCCAGGAAGGTGTCGAACGCCTCCAGCAACGCCTGGGCTTCACCGTGGTCAATCACGCCGACGGCCGCCGAGTCGCGCAGCCGTTGATGGGTCTCGGTCGACGAGTGGTGCCCGCGGATCGCCTCCACGCGCGCGATGTCGGTCACGGGCAAGAGCCCGCCGAGCTTCAGGTCGAGCACTCGCCGGCCGTCGGCAGCGCGCTCCGTGACGAGGCCACCCAGCGCTCCGACGGGGGGTCGGGCTTCAACAGCGAGCCGGGCGAGGCGCCAGAGAAGATCGCTGCCGAGTACCTCGTCGGTAAGTCGGGCCAGCAAAGACTCGGTCCTCAAGTCCCCCGCGACCTTTCGAGCGTCGAGCGCGAACGCGAGCCTGAAAGCAACCTTGGCCCGGGCGCCTCGCCGAGTGACGAGCGCGTCCGCCCAACTATCGACGGGACCTCGCCACGTCGGTGTGGTCGCGAGGATGCCGGATTCACACGGAGGCACGCCGGCACGCGACAGCGTCTCGGTGACGAACTCGGCGATCGCCGAGAAGGCGGGATCGAGCGATCCGTCTCCCTCCCACAGGATCGTGTGATCCTGATCGGGCGCGAGTCCGGGCTCACGACGCGCGATGCTGCCGAACACGACCCACGCCCATGCGACGTCGGGGACCCCGTGCGCCAAGATCGCGAGCGAGAGGGCCCGTCTGGTCCCGGCGTCCAGCAGACCCGCGATCGCTCGTGCGATCGGTCCCGCCTCGTACCCCCCCTCGCGGAGGGCGATCGCCGTCGCACGCACCTCGCGGATCGCGCCGATGAGCTCTTCTCGACTCCCCGCGGTCTCGATGGCACGCTCAGCATCCGTCACAAGGGTTCGCTCGACGAGCGCCGCCCGTTCTCGCAGGCCCGTGGCCAGGTAGCGCAGTCCAGGCCCCGAGCCGAGAATCCGCTCGGCGGCTCCACGGGGGATCTTCAAGCAGCTGGTGATGCCCTTGGCGCGAACATCGAACACCGGTCGTGACCCGCTAAGAAGCGAGGGGAACCCGAACGATTCGCCGGGCCCCAGCACGTCGAAGACCTCCCCGTCCCGATCGAGTTCGATCGACCCGGTTCGCACGACGTACAGAGCCTCCGACGGCGCGCCACCTTCCTCCAGCACGAGCTGTGCGTCACGCAAGGAGACCAGCTCGGAAGCCGCCACCAGCGCGGCCAGGTCGGCGTCATCCAGCTCGGCGAAGGGAACGTGCGTGCGAAGCAACTCCGTGTCGAGGCTCACTGGCTCCTCCTCGCCCGATGCTACGAGGACCTACAGCGTGCGGTCAGGCCGGATACGCGTCGAACACCGGGCGCAACGCTTCGTACACCGCTCGATATCGCCCGTACGACTCCGCGTACATATCCGCGACCCCCGGGTCGGGTTCGTGCACCTCGGGCCTGAACGACACGAAGGCAGCCACTGCGTCCGCGATCGTGCTGTGAAGCCCGGACGCCACCGATGCAAGGATCGCTGCCCCGGTCGCCGTGGTCTCGACCGACGCGGGGACCCGTACCGGGAGCCCAGTGACGTCCGCCTTAATCTGTCGCCATAGGGGGCCCTTCGCGCCTCCGCCCACGATCGTGAGACGGCGGACGTCGAGACCCGCGTTCCGCATCGCCGTCAGGATGTCGCGTAGGGCGAAGGCGCTCCCTTCGAGGATCGCACGCGTCATGTGATCACGCGTGTGTGCCAACGTGAGCCCGTAGAACACTCCGCGCGCCGCACCGTTCCATTCCGGTGCCATCGCTCCTTGCATGCACGGAAGGAAGACCAGTCCTTCTGCGCCCGGGGGCACATGGCCGGCCTCGGTGGAGAGGAAATCGTAGGCGTCGCCCAGCCCCACCGCCTCCGCGTCACGTTCGATCGGTGCGAACTGATCCCGCCACCACCGGAGGTTGCCGCCCGAGACGAATCCAGGATTCTCGAGGAGCCACGCGTCGGGGTCCGCGTGAGGATGGCACTCCACAAGCATCGTCGGGTCCTCGCGAGGATCGGCGCTCACGGCACAGACCGGCTCCGCGGTGCCCACGACGTCACAGACCTCGCCGGGCTCGAAGACGCCCGCGCCCAACGTCGCGGCCATCTCGTCACCGCAGCCGATCGCCACCACGGTCGACGGGTCAAGGCCACTCGCATCGGCGAAGGCCGGGGTAACTGAGCCGACCGATCGCGTCCCCGCACCGAGCTCGGGCAGCATCGCCGCGTCGATGCCGGTGGCCTCGAGCACCGGCTCAGACCACGTTCTCGAACGCGGGTCCAGCAGGGCGAGGGATGACGCGTTCGAGTAGTCGACGGCGAGAACGCCCGATACGTGGCGGAGCACGTACGAACCGGGCGGCATGATGGTGACCACTCTCGACCAGGCCTCCGGTTCCTCGTCACGTATCCAGAGCGCCTTGAAGACCGCGTGCGACGAATCGAGGTTCGCCCCCGAGGCTCGGTAGAACTCAACCGGCCCGAGCCGCTCGGCGACCGTGGCAGCCTGCCGCTCCGCTCTGCGATCCATCCAGATCATCGCCGGACGGACCGGCAGACCGGCGGCGTCCACCGCCACCAACCCATCGAGCTGCGACCCGAAGGAAAGCGCCCCGATCGCCGACGCACCCCCCGAGCACTCGGCGACGAGCCGGCGGCAGACGGAGGTCACGGCCTCGTTCCACGCCTCCGGATCTTGTTCGGCCCAGGCTGGATTGGGGAACGAGAGCGGATACGCCTCGTAGGCCGAGGCAACGAGCGTCCCGTCGGCGGCATACAGCGCCGCGTTGGTTCCCTGACTCCCCACATCGCATCCGATCAGGAAGCCGTCGTTCACGGCACGATCACCATCTTCAGTCCGCCGCCCGAGCGGATCGTTTCGAAGGCGTCGCCGATCCGCTCGAGCGGCCATCTGTGTGTGACGACCGCGGCGAGAACATCTTGCTTTCGGTCCAGGTAGTCCATGGTGATCCGGTACTGCCGGGGGGAGGCGCCGTACGCCCCCCTGATGTCGAGCTCCTTGTAATGCAGCTGGTTCATGTCGAGCGGGCTAACGGGATCGTGCTTGGGCAGGCCGGCGAAGTACACGACCTTCGCTCGCTTCGCCGCCATCTCGAGCGCCGCCTGTTGGGCCGGCTTGGCGGGCGCTGCGACGCTTACGCGCTCAGCGCCGTGCCCGCCGGTTCGACTCAAAACCTCACCGACTCCATTGTCTTCGTTCGCGACCCACGCGTCGTCGACGATGTCGCCAACGGCGTCGAGCGCGATCTTCAGCCGGTCGGCCGAGACGTCGGTGAGGTAGACCCTCGACGCGCCGCGGTCGCGGGCCATGACTGCTTGCCAGCAGCCGATCGGTCCGGTGCCGACGATCACCACCGTGTCTCCGAGGCGGATATCGAGTTGCTCGATCCCGTTCAAGGCGCACGCGAACGGATCGGCTACGGTCGCGAGATCCGAAGGCAGATCGGGCGGGAGCGGTATCAGGTTCTTGGTGGCGATCGCGGGGACGGCAGCCACCTCGGCGTATGCGCCCGGGAACGGATCGTACCCATACAGCAGATGGCGTTCGCACAGGTTCTGATAGCCCTCCAAGCACCACCGGCACTCCCCGCATGTGAGGATCGACCCGAGGAACACGCGGTCGCCCTGGACCACCCCGGGAGGCAGCTCTGCGTCCGGTCCCACATGCTCCAGCACGCCCACGGGCTCGTGCCCCAGCTGCCAGGGTGGCGGCGCCTTCGGGTCGCCGTTGAAGAAGGTCCGCGCGTCGGTGCCACAGATGCCGCAAGCCTCGACGCGAAGGAGGGCACCGGCGCGATCGAGGGTCGGCTCGGCAACGTCGTCTCGGACCTCGACGGAATCTACTCCGGTCATGAAGGCGGCGCGCATCTACGCCATCTCCTCGCCCAGCGCGTCGAGCGCCTTCGTGGCCGCCCAGCCCTCTCGGATCACCCTCGACAACGCTCGCGTGATCGCCTCAGGGTTCGAATGCATGAAGATGTTGCGTCCGACCGAGCATCCGATGGCGCCTGTCGCCATCGCCTGCTCCATGCGGTTGAGCAGCTCGGCATCGTCCAGCCTCGAACCACCGGCGAGCACGACGGGGATACCGTTGGCCGCCTCGACGCACTTGGCGAAGGACCCCTGGTCGCCCGGCCAGTTCGTCTTGACGATGTCGGCGCCCAACTCCGCGCACAGACGAACGTTCCGCCTCAGGTACTCGAACCCGTACTGCTGCTTGAGCTCCTCGACCGTCGCGTAGGTCGTCGGGAACTCGGCCTCGGCGATGAAGGGCATACCCAACGCGGCGCACTCCCGCCCGACGGCCGACAGGATATCGATCATGCCCGCTTCGGTATCCCCCCCCAGCGCCGTGAACAACACGACGGCGTCCGCGCCGAGCATGAGCGCCTCTTGAACCTCGGCGACCTGCACGATCTCAGGACGCGCACCATCGGGGGAGGCGCTCGCCGAGAGCAACAAGGCGAGCGAGGTGGTTGGTGAGAACGCTTCGTTCGCGATGCGGATCATGCCCTTGCTCATCATGATCACGTTCGAGCCACCGGCGACCGCCTCCCGGGTCCGCAAAGAGATGTCGGCAAGCGGCTCAAGGAACGTCGGGGACGTCATCCCGTGGTCGAGCGCACAGATGACTGATACCCCGTGCGGATCGATGACGCGCTTCAGCCGCATGGCCTTCCCGATATCGGTCACCCAGTCCTCCTTCCCGGGCCCTTTCGGACCACGGTGAACTCGAAATTCTCGGCCAAGTGGTGCTCTTCGGATAGCAGCAAGGGTTCGCCGTCCGTCCCGTAGTCGAGCTGCCGGAGGAACAGCACGAGCTCGCCGGCCTTCACCGAGAGAAGGCGGGCGAGCGCCCGGTTGGCGCGCTCAGGGGCGATCGTGACCACTCCATGGGCGATCGGATGGCCGCGCCCCTCCAGCACCTCGTACAAGGACCCATCGAGCGGCATGGTCGACACGTCTGCCCCCGGCAGATGGGTGACCGAGATGATGTCCCTCGAGAAGACCACCGGCCTCCCGTCCGCCGTCCGGACGCGCTCGAGGATCATGACGGGATCACCCAGGTGAAGGTCGAGCGCGGCCGCGTGGGCTTGTGAAGCGCCGATCGTGCCGACCGTCGTTCGTGTCGTCCCCGGGCGCATGCCGGCGGCTCTGATCGCCTCTGTGACGCCGAAGTTGACGTCGAGGTTGTTGCGCAGCCGGGGACGACGCGTGGCGTACGTCCCTGCCCCTCTGGTCCGGGTCACGAAACCGTCCTCCTCGAGCGAGCGGAGCGCCTCGCGCAGGGTAGCCCGGGAAACCCCCATCTCCTCGGCGAGTTCGGGCTCGGGCGGCAGCTTCGAACCGGGCGGGATCAGCCCGGCAGCGATCCGAGCGACGAGCTCATCACGGATCCGGAACGACAGGCGCTTCTTCACGAGGGTCCCTTCAGCGAACGGGATCAGGGTAGCTTTGTCTGACAAATGGCGTCAAACACCGCTGGGTCACGATGCACGTCTCCTGGCCCGTTCGCTCTCCCAAACTCTCCCCGGGGCGTTTGACAGACAAACTCCGATGTGGCTCCATACGCGCCAGAACCGCAGCCACGGTTCCAGGGAGGGGTGCTCATGTCCGAGCGGAAGGTGGGGTCCGTCACCTATAAGGAGGCGGGCGAGGGGTACTTCGAGAAGCGAGGGCTGAGGCGGCACGCTGCCTTCTGGTCCTTGTGGTCGCTGGGAGTCGCAGCCGTCATCTCGGGGGACTTCTACGGTTGGAACGCGGGACTCACGGCAGGTGGTTTCGGAGGCCTGCTGATCGCGACGGTCGTCGTCGTTGTCATGTACTACGGCCTTTGTTTCAGCATCGCGGAGATGTCGCCCGCGCTGCCCCACACGGGTGGGGCCTACTCGTTCGCCCGCTCGGCGATGGGACCCTGGGGTGGGTTCATCACCGGGCTCGCCGAGAACATGGAGTACGTGATCACTCCGGCCGTCGTCGTCGGCGCGATGGGGTTCCTCATGCACGACGTGATGGCGGGGTTGCTCAACGTGACGGGCGAGCCGTGGTGGAACAGCTACGTCACATGGACGCTGCTCTTCTACGTGATCTTCGTCGGACTCAACATCGTGGGCATCGAAGTCACGATGCGGTTCACCGTCATCATCAACATCCTCGCCCTCGCCATCCTGGGAGTGTTCTTCGTTTCGGTCCTGGTGTCGGGCAAGTTCGACTCATCGCTCTTGACGAACATCGTGCCTGATGTCGGCAAGACGACGTTCCTGCCCAAGGGCATCGGGGGCATCTTCCCGGCGATCCCCTTCGCGATATGGTTCTTCCTCGCTATCGAGGAGCTACCACTCGCCGCGGAAGAGTCACACGACCCGAAGCGGGACATCCCCAGGGCGACGATATGGGGGATGACGACACTGCTGATCGCGGCCGCTCTCACCTTGTTCTTGAACACGGGCGTCGTGGGCGCCGACCCGCTCGGCTCGTCGGCGACACCGCTATTCGACGGGTTCACAGCCGTGTTCGGTTCGGGGACGAGCGCCGAGCTTCTAGGCCTCCTCGGGCTCACCGGATTGATCGCGAGCTTCTTCACGATCATCTACGCCTACGGACGGAACACGTACTCGCTCTCGCGAGCAGGCTATTTCCCGAAGTGGCTATCGCTCACCCACGGCACGCGCAAGACGCCTCACGTCGCCCTCGTCGCGGGCGCGGTTGTCGGGTACCTGCTGAGCCTCCTCATCTACGAGCTCGGCAAGTCATCGGGCAAGTTCGCCGGACAGATCGTCGGCGCGTTGCTCTACATGGCCGTCTTCGGTGCCGTGATCTCCTACTCGATGCAGGCCCTCTCGTTCATCCTGCTGCGCCGCAAGTTGCCCGACATCGAGCGGCCCTACAAGAGCCCCGTCGGTGTCGTCGGAGCCGGGATCGCAGGAGTGATCGCGGTGGTGTCCTTGATCTCCCTCTACACGAACGAGGACTATCGTCCCGGCGTGTACGGCACCATGCTCTACTTCTTGCTCGGGATCGTGTACTTCGCGTTCGCGGGCAGGCACCGATTGGTGCTGTCACCCGAGGAGGAGTTCGCACTGACCGCGGGCCAAAAGGGCGACCCAGGGGCGGAGGGTCTAGGCGCCATGCACATCGACGAGATGAAGGAGTAGCGCAGAGACCGC
The DNA here is from genome assembly GCA_039933515.1 of Actinomycetota bacterium. Taxonomy (GTDB): domain Bacteria; phylum Actinomycetota; class UBA4738; order UBA4738; family HRBIN12; genus JAOUEA01. Next base: position 100 of record JBDTNY010000044.1, on the reverse strand, counting down.
AGGACTCGGCACACGGATCGTGGGAGCGGCGGGCACTGGAAAAAGCCTGCTGGCGCGGGTCATTCACGTCACCGATGAGCACATTCCCTTCTTTACCAGC
>JBDTNY010000043.1:0-16584 GCA_039933515.1 Actinomycetota bacterium | reverse complement strand
CCGTCGCCGAGATGGTCCGGCTCGCGCTGAAGGGCGAGTTCGTGCCCTACGCGGTGAACGTGTCGGCCGGCGCCGAGGTCACCGAGGTCGTGCGGCCTTTCGTGCCCCTCGCCGAGCGGCTCGGCGCGCTCGTGGCCGGTCTGGCCGAAGGCGGGGTGCGCTCGGTGGTCGCCTCCTACCTGGGCCGGATCGCCGAATCTGACACGAGGGTGCTGACCCTCGCGATCCTCAAGGGGATCCTCAGCCGATCGGTGCACGAGCCGGTCTCGTTCGTCAACGCGCCGATGCTCGCCAAGGAGCGGGGTCTCACCGTGAGCGAGATGCGTTCGACGGTCTCCCAAGACTACGTGAGCCTGATCGCGCTCCGCGCCGAGACCGACGAGGGACCGGTGAGCGCACAGGGCACGATCATCGGGCGCCAAGTCGAGCGCGTGCTCCGCGTCGACGACTTCGACATCGAGGTCACCCCGTCGCGCAACATGATCTTCTTCACCTACGCGGATCGGCCCGGCATCATCGGCAAGGTGGGCTCGATCCTGGGCGAGCACGACATCAACATCGCCACGATGGACGTGGGCCGCAAGCCCGAGCTCCACGAAGCCTTGATGTGCCTGACTGTCGACACCGAGGTACCGGCCGATGTACTTGCGCATATCGGCGAAGAGATCGAGGCACACCGGATCCGGACGGTCACCGTCCACTAAGCGCGATCGCTCGTCGGGGTGGTTCACGGGAGTGGAGACCCGTGCTAAACTTTTCGGGTTATGAAGCGGACCTTCCTGATGACCGGCATCGCTGGCAGCGATCGAGTGCGGCGTATCTCGCCAACGCTCGCTGCCCGCTAGGTCGTCAGCAGCACCCTCGGTCCACCACCCCGCAAGGAGTCCGCTTCATGATCCGCTCACCTCGTTCAAACGTCAGACGTCTGGCCATCGGTCGCCTGATCTCCGTAACCGGAGGCGCCGCCGCCTACGCCGCGCTGATGTACACCGTGTGGGAGCAGACCCACTCGACCGCCTGGCAGTCGGGCACGCTGCTGCTCACGTTCGGCGTGGTGGGGATCATGGGGCCGCTCACCGGGCACCTGGGCGACCGGTTCGACCGGCGCAAGGTGATGATCGGCGCCGAGGCGGTCGCGGCGGCGTTCTTCCTCGGCATGGCTTTCGTCGATGCGACCTGGCTCCTCGTGGCGCTGGCCTTCGGGTCCGCGGTCGCGGAGTCGCCGTTCTGGTCGGCCTCGGCCGCCGCGATCCCCGCGCTCGCCGAAAGCGACGAGGACATCGCATGGGCGAACAGCCTGCTCGGTCTGGGACGCAACGCCGGGATCATGATCGGTCCGGTGATCGGGGGTCTGCTCGTCGGACCGCTCGGTGCCTCGTGGGTGTTCGGGCTGAACGCGATCACCTTCCTGGTGTCGCTGGCGCTCACCGTGTCGGTGCGCGGCGACTACCGCCAGGCGCGCAGCGCAGAGGAGGAGGCCGAGCATGAGGGCATGGCCGCAGGGATCAGGTTCCTGTGGCGTGACCGGCCGCTGCGCACGATGACGACCGCGTGGATCGTCTTCTTGCTGGGTGCCGGCATGGGCATGGTGGCCGACGCGCCGCTCGCGGAAACGTTCGATGCCGGCGCGATGGGCTTCGGGCTGCTGATCGCCTGCTGGGGCGGTGGCTCGGTGATCGGGTCGCTCCTCGGGCGCAAGCTCACGGCCCGGACGGAGCCGGTGTGGCTCGTGGTGGGGGCCGCGGGCATCGCCCTCGGGCACCTCGGGGTCGGCGTGGCGCCGGTCTTCGCGATGGTGCTCGTGTTCGGCCTGATCATGGGCACGAGCGACGGCATCACGATGGTCGCCGAGCAGGGGATCATGCAGCGAAGGACCCCCGATGCCGTGCGCAGCCGCGTGTTGGCCGCGTTCGACGCGGTGCTCTCGCTCGGCCTGGCGTTCGCCTACATCCTCGCCGGCCCGGTGCTCGCGGCGATCGGCCCGCAGAAGATCTACCTGGTGGGCGGGATCGCCGCGGTCGCCGCCACCGCGGTGCTGTTCCCGCTGCGGCACCTGCGGCCGGTGGGCGACGAGCGGATCGAGGTCGAGATCGTCGAGGCGCCCGGACTCGAGCCTGAGCGTGCGATCGTCCCTCCGATCTAGCCGTCGCTGAGCGAGATCGCGCGGGCGGCTCGGTTCCGTAGGCTGCACGTCGTGATGTACGACCACCTCGAGGTGTGGCGGGGCGACGCGGGCGGCGATGCCTGGCTCTCAGCGCTGCCGACGCTCGTCGCGGAGTGCGCGGAACGATGGGCACTCCGGCTCGCGTCGCCCTGGACGAACAGTGTCGCGTCGCTGACGATGCCCGCCGAGCGCGATGGCGAGTCGCTCGTCCTCAAGATCCAGTTCCCGGACCGCGAGGGACGACACGAGGCGGCGGCGCTCGCCCGATGGGGCGGCGACGGGGCCGTGCGGCTCGTCGACCACGATCCCGAACGACGCGCCCTGCTGCTCGAGCGATGCCTCCCCGGGACGCCCCTAGCGAGGATCGACCCCGAGTTGGCGCTCGACGTCCTTATCGGGCTGCTGCCGCGTCTGTGGGTTCCCGCGGCCGCGCCGTTCCGTCCGCTCGGCGACGAGGCCGCCGAGCTCATCGACGAGCTGGAGGCGCACTGGGAGCGCACGGGGCGCGTCGTCGACCGGCGGCTGATCGACGCGGCCCGCTCCGCGTTCGAGGAGCTCGTACCTTCGCAAGGGGCGCAGGTCCTCGTGAACCAGGACCTGCACGCCGACAACGTCCTGCGCGCCGAGCGTGAACCGTGGCTCGTGATCGATCCGAAGCCGCTTGCGGGGGAGCGGGAGTTCGGCGTCGCGGCCATCGTGCGAGGCGGGGAGCTCGGTCACGACCGCCGCTCGGTGCTGCGCAGGCTCGACCGGGTGAGCGCGGAGCTCGGTCTGGACCGCGAGCGGGTGCGCGGCTGGACCCTCGCGCACACGGTGGCGTGGGGGTTCGACGACGGCGGGCCGATGCGCGAGCACATCGAGACCGCCACCTGGCTCCTCGACGCGTCATGATGGGGGCATGGAACCGCTCGTCGGACAGCTGCTGATCGCCGGGCCGTCGCTGTTCGATCCCAACTTCCGGCGCACCGTGGTGCTGGTCGCGCATCACGACGACGACGGCGCGATCGGGGTCGTGTTGAACCGGCCGCTCGACGTGACGGTCGAGGAGGCGGTGCCCGCCTTGACCACCCTCGTCGAGCCCCTGTCGCACGTGCTCACCGGAGGACCCGTGGAGCCGGAGGCAGTCGTCGTGCTCGCGGACTTCACGGATCCCTCGCTCGCCGAGGTGCTTGCCTTGGGGTCGATCGGCTTCCTGCCGCCCGAGGCCGACGACGACATCGGCGCGTCGATCCGGCGCGCACGGGTGTTCGCGGGCTATGCGGGGTGGGGCGCCGGCCAGCTCGAAGCCGAGCTCGACGAGGAGTCGTGGATCGTCGAGCCGGCCCGCCCCGACGACGTGTTCCATCCCGATCCCGGGCACCTGTGGTCGGACGTGCTGCGGCGCAAAGGTGCTGCCTTCGACATGTTGCGCCTGATGCCCGACGACCCTTCGATGAACTGACCCCGGTTGCCTGAGGCCGGTGTGGGCCTCATGCTTGCCGCATGGCCGACGTTGCGCTCGATCACGCGGCGCTCGAGCGAAGCATCCTGCCGTTCGGCCAGTCGTCGGCGCTGCCGGGCGAGGCGCACACCTCGCGGGCCGTCTTCGACTGGGAGCGCGAGCACTTCTTCGCACCCTCGTGGGTGTGCGTGGGCCGGGCCGGCGTGCATCGGCGCAGCCGGGACCAGATCGAGCGCGGCGGCTGGGCGTTCGTCCGAGCCGACGACCGGGGGATCGATCCCGATCGCCAGTTCGGGAACCTGTGGGAGCTGCTCGCACCGTGGGGATCCGAGGGGCTCGTCGTCGCAGCTCGCCACTCGTACGAGATCGCGGCGAACTGGAAGCTCCTCCACGAGAACTATCAGGAGTGCTACCACTGCTCCGAGATCCACCCCGAGCTCTGCCGCGTGACCCCGCCCGACAGCGGGTACTCCTACGACATGCATGGCCTTTTCGTGGGCGGGCCGATGGACCTGTATCCCGACGCCGAGACGATGTCGCTCGACGGTCGCTCGCACGGCGTGCCGCTTCGCGGCCTGAACGACGTGCAGCTGCGCGAGGTCGGCTACTTCGGCGTGTTCCCGAACCTGCTGATCAGCCCGCACCCCGACTACGTGTTGACCCACCGCGTGGAGCCGCTCGGGCCAGGGCGTTCTTACGTCGAATGTGAGTGGCTCTTCGCGCCGGAAGCGCTGGAGCTCGACGGGTTCTCGCCCGACTACGCGGTCGAGTTCTGGGACCTCACGAATCGGGAGGACTGGGCGGCGTGCGAGTCGCTCCAGCGCTCGGCGGCCTCTCGCGGGTACCGTGCGGGCCCGCTCTCGGGCGCCTGGGAGGTCGGGGTGTACCTGCAGACGAAGATGATCGCCCAGGGATACCTACGGGGCGCCGTCACCGAGCCGCCGAGCATGCCCTCGATCGCGTCCGTGCCGCGGCGTGAGGTGCTGCGGGGCGCATGAGCGACGATACGTGCGACGTCACAGGGTCCCTCACCTTCGACCGCGCGGCCGAGTACTACGACCGCACCCGCGGGTTCACGGAGGAAGGTCATCGGCGATCGATCGAGCTCTTGACCGCAGAGCTCCGCGATCGTGGACGGGTGCTCGAGATCGGCGTCGGTACGGGACAGATCGCGTTGTCACTGCAAGCGCACGGCATCGATGTGCTCGGCGTCGACCTCTCGATGCCGATGATGGAAGAGGCCGTCTCCAAGCCAGGCGGCGAGCGCCTCGGACTCGTTCAGGGTGACGCGACCCGCCTACCGTTCGCCGACGGCAGTGTCGGCGCCGCGTACTTCCGATGGGTGTTCCATCTGATCCCCCGATGGCAGACGGCGACGACCGAGTTGGCGCGCGTCGTGCGCCAGGGCGGGGTCATCATCGCCTCCCAGGGGGGGTATAGCGGTCCTCGACTCGAGGTACAGGAGCATTTCGCGGCGCGTGCGGGAGTTCCTACGGATCCGGTCGGGCTGCATTGGGGTGACTGGGCGGGGCTCGATGCGGCCATGGAAGGGGTCGGCGCCCACGGTCGCGCCCTGCCCACGTTCCTCGACATCGAACGTGATGGACTCCCGCTTTTCCTGGATGCGCTCGAACGCGGCCTGTACTCGTGGACGTGGACCCTCCCGGCCGAGGCGCGGCACGAGGCGGCCGACGAGACAAGGGCGTGGGCCATGGCCCGTTTCGGCCCGCTCGAGGCCGTGCCACTCCCGACGTTCGAGGTGATCTGGCGCGCCTACGACCTGCCGATGGGCTCGGGTACCGGCACACCCGACTGATCGAAGCCGATATCGATCCAGCTCGGGCCGCCGTCCACCGTGTGCCAGACCGCCGACAGCCATCGCCACCTTCCATGCCCTACGGCCGTCTACCGCGCTGATCCGCTCGACGCCCGGACCCGCGTGGTCCAGCCTCAGCCAGGTTCGGCCCCCGTCGATGGTCGCCAAGACCGAGACATCGCAGGCGAGCCCCACCGAAGGCGACGGTTGGCTTTGCTCGGAGCTCTTGGTCCCGTTGGGGAGCCGCCAACCTCGAGCCGGCGCGGCGCCGGGGTGGTCGGCCCCCGGGTCAGCACAGACGAACCGTCGGAGGTGCATGCTGCCGCCAACAACGTGAGGGCCAGCGTGATCGGGAAGGTCAGCTGCACGGTGCCTCCGGTGGGGATGCATCCGGATGATATCCGCTCCGGCACGGCATCCACCGCCCGGCGGACCCCGCTATCCTGTGGCTGTCCCACGAGGCGCCCCCGCCGGGCGTCCCGACATCGAGGAGGTCCGACGGTGCCGATCGCCGAGGTCGAGACGATCTGGATGAACGGCGTGCTGGTCCCTTGGCACGAGGCCAAGGTGCACGTGCTCAGCCATGCGTTGCACTACGGCAGCGGGGTATTCGAAGGCATCCGGGCGTACGAGACCTCTCGCGGCCCGGCTGTGTGGCACCTCGACGGGCACCTGGACCGCATGTACGACTCCGCCTCGATCTACCATATGGAGATCCCGTACTCGAAAGACCAGCTCGTGCGGGCCACGAAGGACGTGATCCGCGCGAACGACCTGCCCGCCTGCTATATCCGGCCGATCGCGTTCCGCGGGTACGGCGAGATCGGCGTGAACCCGCTCGCGAATCCGGTCGACGTCTCGATCGCGGTGTGGCCGTGGGGCGCGTACCTCGGTGAGGACGCGCTCGAGCAAGGTGTTCGCGTCAAGGTGTCCTCCTGGAAGCGCCACGACCAGAACTCCCTTCCGTCGTCGGCCAAGGCTACCGGCGGCTACCTCGTCTCGATCCTCGCGAAGATCGACTCGCTGAAGTCCGGGTACGACGAGGCTGTGCTGCTGAACCACGAGGGGCACGTGGGGGAGGGCTCCGGCGAGAACATCTTCGTGGTCAAGGACGGCATCCTCGTCACGCCGCCGACGAGCGACGGCTGCCTGGCCGGCGTCACGCGCAACTCCGTGATGACGATGGCGACGGACCTGGGCTACACGGTGCACGAACGCTCCCTCGTCCGCACGGACCTGTACCTGGCCGACGAGGTCTTCTTCACCGGCACGGCCGCCGAGATCACGCCGATCCGTGAGGTCGACGACCGTGCGGTGGGCGAGGGACGCCGCGGCCCCGTCACCAAGAGCCTGCAGGACGCGTTCTTCGCGGCCACCAAGGGCGATGATCCCCGGTACGCGGGCTGGCTGACCTACGTGAACGACTAGTGGACGAGCGATACCGTCTTCCGCGGAGCGTCGTCCCGAGCCGGTACGAGCTCATGCTCGCTCCCGATCTGGGCGCCGCGACGTACGACGGCAGCGCCGAGATCGCGGTAACCGTGATCGATTCCGTCGATCGGATCGTCCTGAATGCCCATGAGCTCGAGATCGACGGCGGGGCACTCTCGTCCGCGGATGGACGCGTGCTCGAGATCGCCGGGGTCGAGCTCGACGCGGACCTGCAGCGGGCGACCCTGATCTTTCCCGAGATCGCCGCGCCCGGCGCATGGACGCTGTCGATGTCCTTCCGCGGGGTGCTGAACGACCAGCTCCGCGGCTTCTACCGCTCCACCTACACCGACGAGGAGACCGGCGAGGCGCACACGATCGCCACCACGCAGTTCGAGGCGGCCGACGCGCGACGCGCATTCCCGTGCTGGGACGAGCCTGATCTCAAGGCCGCGTTCGGGATCACCCTCGTGGTGCCCACGGGGGCCATGGCGATCTCGAATGCGCCCGAGATCGGGCGCGAGACCCTCGACGACGGCCGTGAGCGCGTCCGGTTCGCCGACACGATGGTCATGTCGACGTACCTCGTCGCGTTCGTCGTGGGTCGAATGGAACTCACCTCGCCGGTCGAGGTCGACGGGGTTCCGATCCGGGTGGCGCATCTCCCTGGCAAGGGTCATCTCGCCTCCTTCGCCGTCGACGCCGCGGTGTTCTCATTGCGCTTCTATCGCGAGTACTACGGGATCCCGTACCCCGACGCGAAGGTCGACATGGTCGCGATGCCCGACTTCGCGCAAGGGGCGATGGAGAACACCGGCTGCATCATCTATCGCGAGTCGCTGCTGCTCGTCGACCCGGCCCACGCGACGCAACCCGAGCTGGAGAACATCGCCGACGTCGTTGCCCACGAACTGGCGCACCAATGGTTCGGGAACCTGGTGACGATGCGTTGGTGGAACGGGATCTGGCTGAACGAGGCCTTCGCCACGTTCATGGCCCTCGTGACGGTGAACGCGATGCGTCCCGACTGGGAGGTCTGGTCCGCGTTCGCGCGGGCTGCGACGAGTGCGCGCGAGATCGACGCCCTCCACAGCACTCGCCCGATCGAGTACCCCGTGGCATCGCCCGACGACACGCAGGGGATGTTCGACATCCTCACCTATCAGAAGGGTTGCGCGATCCTTCGGATGCTCGAACGCTACCTGGGCGCCGATCGGTTCCGCGACGGGATCCGCCACTACCTGAAGCTCCACGAGTTCGGGAATACCGAGACCCACGACCTGTGGGATGCGATCGAGGCCGCGACCGGCGAGCCCGTGCGCCGGATCATGGACTCGTGGATCTGGCAGGGCGGCTACCCACTCCTCACGGCCACGCCCGAGCCGTCCGGGATCTCGATCACCCAGGCGCGGTTCCTGGCCGACGGCAGCCCGGACCCGGCCACCTGGGACGTCCCCCTACGCGTGCGCGCTCTGGGCGGCGAGGAGCGCTCGCTCCTGGTTTCGGCAGGCGGCGCGACGGCGGCGTTCACCCCTGACGCGGCCGTGGTCGTGAACGCCGGGAGCAGCAGTTTCGTCCGCGTGCGGTACGACCCCGCGCTGCTCGCCCGCCTCCTCGCGCGCCTCACGGAGCTCACCCCGATGGAGCGGTACGCACTCGTCGACGACCTGTGGGCCTCGGCGGCGGCCGGCACGGCGAGCGCAGTGGATTTCGTCCGGTTCGCCGACGCCTTCCGCGATGAGGATGACCTCGCCGTGTGGCAGGTGCTGCTGCAGGGCCTCGCGATGTGCGACCGCTTCGTCGAGGGCGCGACCCGCGAACGGCTCCGCGCCTTCGTGCGCGGGCTCGTGGCCCCCGCGCTCGACCGGCTCGGCTGGGACGTCCGCGAGGGCGACGCCGACCGCGTGCGCACCCTGCGCGGCGCCCTGCTGCAGGGTCTCGGCGTGCTCGGAGCCGATCCGAACGCCGCGGCGATGGCCCGCGAATACGAGACGGAGTCGCGGGCCGGCAAGGACATCGATCCGGCGCTCGCGGCGGCCGCCGTGAACGTGGTCGCCGTCACCGGTGGGGCCGGCGATTACGAGCACTTCCTGGAGCGTTCGCTGCACGCCGAAACACCCCAGGAGGAGCTCCGGTACCAGCTGGCGCTGCCACAGTTCGGCGACCCCGTGTTGTTGGATCGCACGTTCGCGAGCGTAGAGCGGGGCGACATCCGATCGCAGGACGCGCCGTTCGTCATCGCCTACTCGATCGTTAACCGGGACCTTGGCCACCGAGCATGGGAGTACCTGAAGGCGAACTGGGAGGACCTCACGGCGCGCTTCCCGGCGACGCTCTGGGTGCGCATGACCGACGGCGTGCGGTTCCTCACCGAGCCCGGCGATCCCGCCGACGCCGAGACGTTCTTCCAGGATCACCCGATCCCGCAATCGGCGAGAACGCTGCAGCAGATCCTGGAGCGCCAGCGGGTGCTCGCCGCCCTCCGCGAGCGGGCCGAGCCCGAGCTGGTTGCCCATCTCGCCGACTGAGCGGGTCCGCGCACCTCGGCTTGACACTGTGCGGCACCCCCCCATACCGTTCGCGAACGAACGACCCGCGCGGGTCCACCGCGCGAGAGGGGGGTCGGTCGCGTGAGCGGTCGCGTCGTCGTCGAAGGTGTCGAGGTATCCACCGATCACTGGATCGGTGGCGCCCGGGAGCCTGCCGGTGACACGTTCAACGATGTCTCACCGATCGACGAGACGTCGATCGCCGAGGTCGCCCGCGGCACCGCCGAGGACGCTGACCGGGCGGTGCTCGCAGCCCGGGGGGCCACGACGACCTGGGGCGCGATGCCGCCCGAAGCACGCGCCGAGATCCTGCACCGGATCGCCGACGGCGTCGAGGCGCGCGTGTCCGACCTGGCCGTGGTCGAGACCCGCGACAACGGCTCGCTGCTCCGTTCGATGAGAAACTCCGTGATGCCCCGGGTCGCGCGCAACTTCCGCTTCTTCGCCGACCAGCTCACGGGGCTCGACACCGGCGCGAAGGACTACGAGGGCTTCGCCGAGCGCGTGGCGTGGGAGCCGAGCGGCGTTACCGTCGTCATCACCCCATGGAACGCCCCCTTGATGCTCGCGACCTGGCGTGTCGCGCCCGCGCTCGCGGCCGGAAACGCCGTGGTGCTCAAGCCGCCGGAGTGGGCCCCGCTCACGGCCTCGATGCTCGCCGACATCGCGCACGACGCCGGGTTGCCCGGCGGCGCGTTCAACGTGCTGCAGGGGATCGGCGAGGAGGCCGGCGCCGCGCTCACCGGGCATCCGGGCGTGGACAGGATCGCCTTCACAGGCTCGGTGCCCACGGGCAAGCTCGTGGCCCAGTCGGCCGGCGCGAACCTCACCCCGGCCTCGCTCGAGTTGGGCGGCAAGTCGCCGTTCGTCGCGTTCGCCGACGCCGACCTCGACGCGGTCGTGAAGCAGGCGGTGAACCAGTTCGACAACGCGGGGCAGGTCTGCCTGGCCGGCACCCGGTTGCTGATCGAGGCGTCGCTGCGCGATGCCTTCCTCGAGCGCTTCATCACGGCCGCCAGCGCGATCGTGCAGGGCGATCCGCGCGACGAGGCCACCGACATCGGCCCACTGATCACACGCGAGCACTTCGATCGCGTGGACGGGTTCGTGCAGCGGGCCAGGGACGGCGGTGCCGAGGTCGTCTTCGGCGGCGGCCCGAACGATGAGCTGGGCGGCCTGTACTACCGGCCGACCCTGTTCGCCGGCGCGCCGCCGGCATCGGAGATCCTCACGCATGAGGTCTTCGGGCCCGTGCTGACGCTCCAGACCTTCGACGACGAGGACGAGGCGGTCGCGCTCGCGAACGACACCGAGTACGGGCTCGCCGCGGTCCTCTACACCGGCGACGAGGCGCGTGCGGTGCGTGTGAGTGACCGTCTCGTTGCAGGCACCGTCTGGGTGAACTGCTTCTTCGTTCGGGACCTCGCCGCGCCGTTCGGGGGCGCCCGCCACTCCGGGATCGGGCGGGAGGGTGGTGTCTGGAGCTTCGACTTCTACGCCGACGTGAAGAACGTCTGCACCGCACCGTGGTCACGAGACTGAAAAGGAGCACGACATGGGTGAGATCGTCGGCGCGGGGCTCGTCGCGCACGTCCCGACCATCATGCTGCCGGAGGAGACCCGGCGCGAGATCAACGATGGGAACGAGATCACGCTCGTCCCGGGCCTGCATCGCCTCAAGGCCGAGTGCCTCGACCGGCTCAGGCCCAACACGGTCGTCGTGTTCGACACGCACTGGGAGTCGACGTTCGAGCACATCGTGACCGCGCAGGACCGGCGCCAGGGGCGCTTCACGAGCCACGAGCTCCCCCGTGGGATGGCGGGCATCCCCTACGACATGCCGGGCGACCCCGAGCTCGCGAAGCTGATCGCCGCGCAGGCCGAGGGCCGTGACGACTGCTGGATCCTCGCGTCCGACGACCCGTACCTGCCGATCTTCTACGGCACGGTCAACATCTGGACGTTCCTGGGCGATCCCGACACCCGGTGGATCAGCGTGGCGATCAACCAGACCTGCACGACCGAGGACTTCCTGTTGTTCGGGCAGCTGATCGGCGACGCGATCCGCCAGAGCGACCGCCGGGCGGTGCTGCTCGCGAGCGGCGGGATGACCCATCGCTTCTTCCCGTTCCGAGAGCTCCGGGCGCACGAGAGCTCGAAGGCACCCGACAACATCTTGAACCTCGAGAGCTACGAGGCGGACCAGCGCGTGGTGCGGATGCTCGAGGACGGCGACCATGCGGGCGTGATCGACTGGATGCCCGAATACCGCAAAGCCGCGCCGGAGGGGCATTTCGGGCACTACCTCATGATGGCGTCGGCGATCGGCGGGGCGCGCTGTCAGGCGCCCGGTGAGCTCTTCAGCGAGTACGAGGCGTCCGTCGGCACGGGCCAGGTCCATGTGTGGTTCGAGCGGCCGGCCGACGGATGGACGGGGGCGGGTCCCGCCGCCTAGCGCGGCGCGATCCGAGAGAGTACGAGAGAAGGGGGTTCCTCGGTGTCTGACTCGGAGTTGGGGTACGAACGGCTCGGCGAGGCGAAGCTCTCGCTCGTCGACGTGGTCTCGCAGTCGGTGGGATTCATGGGGCCGGTCTTCTCGGCCGCGTTCCTGATCCCGCTGATCGCCGGCCTCGGAGCGGCGGGAAAAGGCGCGGGCGTCGCGACGCCATTCGCCGTGCTCTTGGGCGCGGTGGGGATCTTCGCGTTGGGCTGGATCGTTGCGCAGTACGCCAAGCGCGTGCACGCCGCGGGCTCCCTCTACGACTACGTGTCGATGGGCTTGGGTGGCAAGGTCGGGGGCGTGGCGGGCTGGCTGTACTACGGCGGCACCACTGTCCTGGCCTCGGCGATCGCCGTATTGATCGGCGGATTGATCCACGACAGCCTGTTCACGCCCGATCCCGCGGCGCCCGGCGTGCTGAGCATGGAGTCGCCGCTGCCGGTCTGGGGCTGGAGCATCCTGTTCGTCGCGGCGGTCTTCCTGGTGATGTACCTGGGGGTCCAGATCTCGACGCGCGTGCAGCTCGCGCTCTCCCTCGTGTCCGCGGTGGTCGTCTTGGCGTTCGCGATCGACGTGATCATCAAGGTCGGGGGCGACAACAGCCTGAAGGCGTTCAACCCGTCGGAGGCCGCCGATGGCTGGTCGGGGATCTTCTTCGCGGTGATGTACGGCGTCCTGATCTTCGTCGGGTTCGAGACCGCCGCGAACCTCGCCGAGGAGACGGCGGAGCCGAAGCGCTCGATCCCGAGGGCCGTGATGCTCACGCTCGTGATCGCGACCGGCTTCTACGTGATCCTCGCCTACGCGCAGGTGGCCGGGTTCGGCTTCGACCTGAAGACGATCCTCGGCCCGGCGGCTGCGGCGCCGCTCTTCGCGCTGGGATCGCCCGAGTCGGCGGGCGGTTACGGGTCGGACACGATCTTGAAGCTCCTGATCGTGGTCGTGATCCTCGATGTAATGGCGGTAGGTCTGGGCGCCGCGGTCGCGTCGACACGAGGGATCTTCGCGCTGGCCCGCGACCGCCGGATCCCGGGCGGACTGGCCAAGGTGTCGGCTACACGCGGTACGCCGGTCGGCGCGATCGCGTTCGTCTCGCTGTGGTCGATCGCGATGGTGCTGATGACCGAGTGGCGGCCGGAAACCTTCGCGCTGCCATTGGCGCCCGCGTACTTCTCGATGTTCGCCTGGCTCTCCACGTTCGGTGGGTTCGCCTTGGTGGTCGTCTACGGGGTGATGGCGCTGGGCGCGTTCCACGGCCTGCGTGGCCACCCGAACATGGCGGGGGTGTACTTGGCTTCCGTGGTCGGCATCGTGATCGCCGGCGGGGCGGTATACGGGGCGCTCTACAAGGTCCCATCGCCGACGAAGCTGGTGCCGCTGTACGCACTGGGGTGGCTGATCTTGGGCGTCCTCGTCGCGATGACGGTCCAGGGCCGCGAGCCGGCGAGCAGCGTGCTGGGCGATCTCCGGTCCGAGGGGGCGTGAGGACCGCCGGTGCCGTCGTCCGCTAGATGACCGATCCCGAACGGCCGCTGCGGCTCGACGTCCCCCGCGAGGAGGTGCTCGGGCACGCCGCGCGGCTGGCCGCCGAGGCGTGGGCCAGCTTCGACCGGTTCCGGGCCGAGGAGCCCCCGCTCGACGAGGGTGTGCGGCGGCTCCTCGAGGCCGGGCTTCCAGAGGCACCCACGCCTGCGCACGAGGCACTCGACGACGCCGCGCGGATCCTCGACGAGTCGATCGCTCAGGCGCGACCGCGATACTTCGCGTTCATCGGGTCGAGCGGGCTCGAGATCGGCGCACTCGCCGACTTCCTCGCGCATACGTACGACATCAACCTCGCGGTCGATGCCCGGGCCGCGACCGAGGTCGAGGACCAGGCCGTCCGCTGGGTGGCCGAGTTCATCGGCTACCCAGCCACCGGCGGGGCGTTCACGAGCGGCGGCACGATCAGCAACGTGAGCGCGCTCGCCGCTGCGCGGGAACGGGCGCTCCCCGGATCCCGCCACGAGGGGCTCGCCGGACGCCGTGTGGCCGTCTACTGCTCCGAGGAGGTCCATTACTCCGTGATGCGCGCGGTTGAGCTGCTGGGGATCGGCTCCGACAACCTGCACACGATCGCGCTCGACGGGCTCCGAAGGATGCGCCCCGACGCGCTCGCCGAAGCGATCGATGCCGACGTCGCGGCGGGCGTCGTCCCCGTGGCGGTCGTCGCGACCGCGGGCACGACCCTGACGGGCGCGATCGACCCGATCGCGGCGATCGCCGACGTGTGCGAGGCGCGGGGGGTGTGGCTGCACGTCGACGGCGCCTACGGGCTTCCGGCTGCCGGGGTCGACTCGCACCGCGCCGGGTTCGCGGGATTCGAGCGCGCCGACTCGTGTTCGGTGGACGCGCACAAATGGCTGTACCTCCCGAAGGCATGCGGCGTCGTGCTCGCGAAGGACGCCGACGCGCTCGCGGGCGCGTTCGCGCACGAGCAGGGATACCTGCCGCACCAGCAGCACGAGCTGCACGCGGTGGACATCACGCTCGAGTACTCCCGGCCGTTCCGAGCCTTGAAGCTCTGGCTCGCGTTCCGGGCGCATGGCGCCGCGCAGTTCCGCGCGGCGATCTCCCGGAACCTTGCCGAGGCCGATCTCCTGTACCGACGGGCGCAGGCCACCGAGGACTTCGAGGTCCTGGAGGCGCCGCCGAGCCTGTCGATCGTGCCGATCCGCCATGTGCCGCCGGGGGTGAGGGACGCGAACGCGCACAATCAGGCGCTCGCCGCGGCGATCCAGTCGGACGGCCGCGTCTACCTTGCGTCGGCCCTGATCGACGGCGATGTGTGGCTGCGCCCGTGTTTCGTGAACTACCGGACCAGCGAGGACGACGTGCTCGCCCTGCTCGAGGTCGCGCGCGAGCTGGGGGAGCAGATCGCGCGCGACGGGACCGCCGGGTGAGCTCGGCGCCCGACGACCGGCTGCTCCCCGCTGAGCAGAAGATCCTCGATGCGCTCGGCGACCTCCCGCTCGACTTCCGGGCGATGTGGGCGATCTCGAACGTGTTCCGCAGCTCCGCGGCGATCCGCCGCCACATGGAATCGAACGTGTTGGCGCCCGACCGGCTCTCGTGGACGGCGTTCGTCGGTCTCTGGGTGCTGTGGGTGTGGGGCGAGATGGAAGCGCGCGACTTCGCCGTCGCCGTGGGGATCAGCCGTCCCACCGCGACCGGCGTGATGACGACGCTCGAGGGCCGGGGGCTCGTGGCGCGGCGCAAAGACGCGAGGGACGGCCGAATGGTGCTCGTGTCCCTGACGCCCTCGGGTCGGACGACGATCGAGCATCTCTTCCCGCGGTTCAACGCCGAGGAGTCGGCGCTCGCCTCGCATCTGACGGAGGAGCAGCAGGACGCGCTGGCGTCGATGCTGCGATCACTGCTGCGGGCGGTGGAACGGAGCGGTCGTGCTGGCGGTTTCTCCTAGTTCACCGTCACCCGCACGGGCATCCGCTTGATGCCGTTCACGAAGTTCGAGCGGATCCGCTCCACCGGACCGGCGAGCTCGATCGAGGCGAGCCGCGGGATCAGCTCCTGGAACAGGATCTTCGTCTCGAGGCGCGCGAGGTGCGCCCCCAGGCAGAAGTGTGGCCCGCCCGGTCCGAAGGTCACGTGGTCGTTCGGCGAGCGCGTCACGTCGAACGTGTAGGGGTCGGGGAAGATCTCGTTGTCGAAGTTCGCGCCGATGTACCAGGTCACGACCTTGTCGCCGGCGGCGATCGCCTGCCCGTGCAGCTCGGTGTCGTGCGTGGCCGTCCGGCGGAAGTGCATCACCGGGGTGGCCCAGCGCAGGAGCTCCTCGGTCGCGTTCGGGATCAGCTCGGGTCGCTCCCGCAGGAGCTCGAGCTGCTCGGGATGCTCGATCAGCGCACGCATGCCGTGGCTGATCGTGTGCCGGGTGGTCTCGTTGCCCGCGATCATCAGGACCCCGAAGTAGTTGTGGTATTCGCGCTCGTTCAATATCCCCTCGGACTGCGCGATCGTGAGGGCCTGCAGGACGTCGTCGGCGGGATCGGCGAGCCGCAGGTCGCGTTGGCGGTCGGCGTACTCGAACACCTTCAGGGCGGTGGGGGAGCGGAACGGCAGCAAGCGATAGGCCTCGGTATCGACCTGATCGACCACCGCCTCGGAGAGGTCGGGATCCTGGTTCGCGATCATGCTGTCGCCCCACGAGATCAGCTGCGGTGCGTCTTCCTGCGGCACCGTGAAGATCGAGCAGAGGAAGCGGATCGGCAGCTCGCGGCTGATCTCGCTCACGAAGTCGAACTCGCCGAGCGCGAGGGCCTGGTCGAGCACGCTCTGAGCCACCTGGCGGATCCAGTCCTCGTACTTGCCGACGCCGCGGGCGCTGAACCGTTTCGAGCAGATCTTACGGAGCTCGGTGTGGCGTGGCGGATCGGTCTCGAGCATGGATTTGCGGATCTCGAGCTGCTCGGGATCAAGCTCTTCGAGTGAGACGGCTCCCAGCGCCGACGAGAACGTCTCCCAGTTCATATGGACGTTCGTGAGGTCGTCGTAGCGGGTCACCGCCCAGAAGCCTGTGTTGCCGTCGGGCTCGGGATGCCACACGACCGGATGCTCGGCGCGCAGGCGATCGAACCACTCGAACGGGACCCGCTCGACGTAGTTGTCGGGGTTCACCAGGTC
>JBDTNY010000042.1:0-2476 GCA_039933515.1 Actinomycetota bacterium | reverse complement strand
GGCTGGTTCAGCCACAGGTGCCCGGTGGCGTTGTTCGCCGAGTGCATCGCGGTGGGCGCGCTCTGGAGCTTCCTCAGCGCCGAGATCAGGCCGGGCGGATACCTCGTGAGCATCGCACCCTGCGCGTCGGCGAGGTACTCGCGGTTGCGCGACACCGACATCTTGATGATCTGACCCGCGAGCGGCGCGATCGCCATCAGCACGAATCCAAAGGCGAAGATCACGAGCGCGGCCGGCCCGCCGGACGAATCGTTCCCGCGCCGGCCGCGTACCCCGCCCCACAACCACGATCGCATCATGAACTCCGACATCAAGACGGCCGCGCCGACGAGCGTGGCCACGACCGTGCCGACGAGGATGTCTCGGTCGAGCACGTGTGACAGCTCGTGGCCGATCACCCCTTCGAGCTCGACCCGGTCCATCATCTGCAGCAGACCATCGGTCACGGCGACCGACGAGTGCTCGGGGTCACGCCCGGTCGCGAAGGCGTTGGGCGCCGATTCCGGCACCACGTAGATCCGCGGCTTCGGCACGCCGGCCGCGATCGCGAGCCCTTCGACGATGTTGTGGAGCCGGGGCTGTTCCTCCGCAGATACCTCGCGCGCGCGCGTCGAGGCCAGCACCAGCCGGTCGCCGGCGAAGTACGAGGCGACCGACATCGCGAGCGCCACGCCGAACGCGATCACGAGCCCGACCGGTCCCACCCCGTACACCAGTCCGATCGCGTAGCCGACGGCGGCCAGGAACGCGACGGCGCCCACCACGAGCAGGACCGTTCGGCGTCTGTTCGCGGCGATCTCTTCGTACACGGTGGCTACAGATCTACCCGGACCGGCCCGCGGACCGGATCCTCGATGTCGAAGAACTCACACGGTGCGAACCGGAACATCCCCGCGACCACGTTCGAGGGGAAGGAGCCGATCGCGGTGTTCAGCTTCATCACCTGGTCGTTGTAGAACTGCCGCGCGTAGGCGATCTTCGACTCGGTGCCCGTCAGCTCCTCCTGGAGGGCCAGGAAGTTCTGGTTCGCCTTCAGGTCCGGGTACGCTTCGGCGACGGCCAGGAGCTGGCGCGTGCCGGCGGTGATCGCGTTCTCGGCCGAGACCTGGTCGCTGACCCCACTCGCGCCTATCGCGCGGGCCCGAGCCTGCGTCACGCGCTCGAACAGCTCGCGTTCGTGGGCGGCGTAGCCCTGGACCGTCTCCACGAGGTTCGGGATCAGGTCGTATCGGCGCTGAAGCTGGACGTCGATCTGGGACCAGCCGTTGTCGACGCGGGCTCGGAGCGAGACGAGCCGGTTGTACAGGAGCGCCAACCCACCCGCGAGGACGGCGAGCACGGCGAGCGGGATCCAGATGGCCACGACTCTATGGTAGCGACCGCGGTCGCATCTGCGCCGCCCGCTCGTAGAGCCCCTCGAGGCGCCCGAGCACGACGTCCCAGTCGAACGACGCCGCACGGGAGCGTCCAGCCTCCGCGAGTCGCTCCGCAAGCGCGGGTTCCCCCAACACCCGGGCGGTCACGCGGGCCAGCTGCGCGGGATCGCTCGGCGGCACGAGCAGCCCGTCCACACCGTCTCGAACGACCTCGTCGTATCCGGGGATGTCGCTCGCGATCACCGGAAGGCCCGCCGCCATCGCCTCAACGAGCACGACCCCGAAGCTCTCGCCGCCGGCCGCGGGCCCGAGGTAGAGGTCGCACGCGGCATGGATGGGCGGGAGGTCCCGGTTCGGCACGGCGCCCAGGAACGTGATGCGGTCGCGCAGCGCGCGCGGCAACGATGCCGTGGCCCCACGGTCGGGCCCGTCGCCCACCACGATCAGCCTGAGCTCCGGCCGGTCCGTCGCCAGCATCCCGAACGCCTCCACCGCCGTCGGGAACCCCTTGCGGGCGTCGAGCCGCCCGACGAACAGGAGCTTCGTGCCCCCACCGAGGTCGGCCGGGGACGCCCGAACGAACCGCGCGACGTCGACGCCGTTCGGCACGATCGCGTACTCCCCGCCGATCCGATCGCGCGCGAACCCCGCCGCGGCCTCCGATACCGCCACCCGGGCCGCGAGGTGACGCGCGACCCGTCGGAGTAGCGGGACGGCCAGATCGAACAGCCTCGAACGGGTGGCGCCCGAATGGAACGTCCCGACGACCGGCGCCTCGGACACGAGCGTTGCCCACATCGAGGTGCTCGGGGTCAACGGCTCGTGCGCGTGCACGACGTCAGGTGCGAAGCGCTCGAGCACCGCGCGTACGCGTCGTCTCGACCACGGCCGGGGGTCGATCGGCGCGTTCGAGGCGTTGTACGGGATGTCGACGGGGCGCCCGACGGGTACGACCCACCGCTCGTGCGAGCGTCCGCGGACCGGCGCGAGCGCGATCACGTGGTGGCCCCGGCCTGCCAGCCCCATCCCCAACTCCCGCACGTGCACCTGGACGCCGCCGGGATCGTCCCAGGCGTACGGACAGACGAGCGCGATCCTCA
>JBDTNY010000041.1:0-11419 GCA_039933515.1 Actinomycetota bacterium | reverse complement strand
GGCCTCGTGGGCCTCGGGGTCGGTGGCCGGGTACTGGGGGTTCACAGGTCCTCCACGGCGGCGTCGGGTACGACGCCCAGGGGCTTGGAGATGCGGGCCTCCTCGGGCACCTGCAGGAGGTAGCGCTGGGTCTGGATGTGGAACGGGCGGCCGTCGAGCGACTCGAGGCCGATCGTGACGAAGTACTTGCCGCCGACCCATTCGGCGGCGGGCACGCGGAACCGGATCCGCTTCTTGCCCCCGACCGGACCGATGCCGAGGCCCATCGCCGAGGTGCGGCCGCCCACCACCGCGTGGTTCGTGGCGGCCGACACCACCTGGAACGACGCGTCGAGGTCGGGCACAGGGCGGTTCGCCTTCACGTCGACCGTGATCGTGAGCTCGGCACCGGGCCACACCGTCCCGTTGCCGTCGCCGCCCGAATCGAACGAGACGGAGGAGATCTCGACGTCCTTCGAACCCTCTTCGGCGACGAACCCAGGGTCGCGCGAGAGCAGCCGGTAGCGAAGCTCGCGCACGACGTCTGCCGGGCTGCCGTCCATGTGGAGGTTCCCGTGGTCGAGCATCACGGCGCGGTCGCAGACATCGACGACGGTGTCGAGCGCGTGCGTGACGAGCACGATCGTGCGCCCGTCCGTCTGGAACTGGCGCACGCGGTCGATGCACCGCTGCTGGAACGACTCGTCGCCGACCGCGAGCACCTCGTCGATCAACAGGACCTCGGGGTCGACGTGCACGGCCACCGCGAAGCCCAGGCGCACGAGCATCCCCGAGCTGTAGAACTTCACCTGGTTGTCCATGAACTCCTCGAGCTCGGCGAACCCGACGATGTCGTCGTAGACGCGGTCGGTGTCGCGCTTCGAGAGCCCCAGGAACGAGGCGTTCAGGTAGACGTTCTCGCGGCCGGTCAGCTCTGGGTGGAAGCCGGCGCCCAGCTCGAGGAGGGCCGCCATGCGGCCGCGCAGCCGGATCGTGCCCGTGGTGGGCCGCAGGATCCCCGCGATGCACTTCAGCAAGGTCGTCTTGCCCGATCCGTTGTGGCCGATCAGCCCGATGGAGGATCCCTGCTCGATCTCGAACCCGATGTCGCGGAGCGCCCAGAAGTCCTCGGCCTTGGAGCGGGTCACGAGCAGCCGCTGCTTCACCGAGGTGGGCTTCTCCCGGAAGAGCTTGAAGGACTTCGAGACGCCCTCGACCTCGATCGCCGCGGTCACAGCTCCTCCGCGAAGTCGCCCGACATCCGGAAGAAGAGCCGCCACGTGAAGTAGAGGAGCACGGTGGACGCGACCAGCACGATGCCCAGGACCCCGACCTGCCACTGCACGCTCACGGCGGGCAGCACCTGGATGCCGTCCTGGACCGGGTCGCCGTACAGGGCGCGTTGGAACCCGAGCACGATCGGGGTCAAGGGGTTCAGCAGGTAGAGATTCCATAGGCCCGGGGTGCCGCGGCTCGCGAAGTAGCTCTGCACGAGCCCGGATTGGTACACGATCGGCGTCATCCAGAACCAGACCAGCAGCCCAAGGTTCAGCAGGTGCCCGACGTCGCGGTACCGCACGTTGAGGGCGGAGACCCAGAACACGAGGGCCACGGTGAAGACCAGTACCGTGAGGATCGAGAGCGGGTACAGGACGACGACCGTGGCCTCGAGCCCGTGCCCCGAGACGAAGATGAAGAGCAGCAGCACCGCCGACTGCAGCACGAAGTCGACGAGTCCGACCCCGATCGATGAGAGCGGCAGGATCTCTCGGGGGAAGGCGACCTTCTTGACAAGGTTCGCGTTGTCGAGCACCGAGCGTGAGCCCTGCAACAACGCGGCCGAGAAGAGGTTCCACGCGAGCAGGCCCGAGAGGAGGAACACCGGGAAGTCGGGGATCTGGTTCTGCAGGACCTTCGTGACGAACGAGAAGACCGCGAGGAACACGATCGGGTTGAGCACGGACCACACGGCGCCCAGGACCGAGGCCGTGTACTTGACCTTGAGCTCCTTGCGGACAAGGTTCAGCAGGATCTCGCGGTAGGCCCACAGCTCGCGCAGGCGCGTGCGCACCCGCAGGCTCGGGGCCTCGGAGGTCCGTTCGGTCAGGTCGATCGCGGCGATGGGTCCGGCTCCTGGATCGGGGTCGTGGCGCCTCGCGGCGCGCCGAAAAGCGCTGGTCAGCGCGGTGCGGTTGAGTCTAGCAACGCGGTCGCTCAGTTCCCGTGGCGTTCCGGTGGCGTTCCGCGGAACGTCTCGAGCGCCCGGGCATACGCGAGCCCGGTCCCGGCGGCAAGGTTGCCCTCGGTCACGCCCATGTCCGCGAGCGCCTTGCCCCAGATCGCCATCGCCTTGTGCGCGGGATCGCCGACCAGCGCGAGCGTGACCTCGATCGCCTGCTCGTACCCATAGGCGGTGGCCTCGGAGGTGCGCTGGGTCTCGATGTGCGCCTTCGCGGCGGCGCCCATCCGCGCGCGCAGCGCATCGCCGTCGAGCAGCGCGCGCAGGCGGGTCACGAGCTCGCCGGGGCTCGTCGGGCCGGCGGCGACGCGCAGCACCGTGTCGTCGGGCGCGTCGAGGTAGGTGCCGGTGGCGCTCACGATCGAGGGGCGGCCAGCCTGCATCGCGCGCGCGAGCGACCCGCTCACCTCGCCCCGGTGAGGGAACCGGAGGTCGACGATCACGTCCGCGGCGAACAGCCACCCGCGGAAGTCGTCGTCGCTCACGTCGGGCGCGAGCGTCACGCGGTCGCCCAGGCGGCGCTCCTCGATCACGCGGTCGATGTCGTAGCCACTGATTCGCCGCCCGACGAGCGCCACGTGGACGTCGTCGGGGAGCTGCTGCGCGGCCTCGAGCAGGGCGTCGAAGCGCTTCGCCTCGTTCAGATCGCCGGGGGCGACGATCACGCGGCGAGCGCCGCGCGCGGTCAGGCCCGCCCGCAGCTCGCGGCCGCGCGCCTCACCCTTCGCCATCGCGGCGGGCGTCTCGACGACCGGGTGTGGCACCACGAAGACCGGCGTGCGGCAGCCGAGCTCCTCCAGGTAGCGCTTGCCGAACTCGGCGTGCACGACGATGCCGCGCGCCCGGCGCGCGACGTGCGCACACCAGGGGTCGCGGAGCGGTTCGTTGCGCACGACATCGGGCGAGGTCAGGTTCCGTCGCTGCGCCGCCGCCTCTCGCGCCGCCATGTACCCGAGCGGCTCCCCCAGGGTCTTCAGGCCGCGGACGAAGTCGTCGAGCGCGAGGTCGTGCAGCACGACGAGCGCGGGCGTCAGGAACGCGGCCCGGTAGATGTCGAGATGGAACTCGACGTTGTTCCCGAGCTGGAAGATGCCCAGCTTGTAGCCGGGGAGCTTGGGGGTGTCCTTCGGCTCGATCGGCCACATGACGTCCATGCGGTGCCGATCGAGGAAGCCGATCCGCCGCAGGCCGTCGAGCACCGCGCGGTCGTACGTCGCGATGCCGGTGGGCGCGGGCGGAAGCGGTCCCGCGAAGACGAGCTCGCCGGAGGCGCCGGGGGTGGCAGGCTTCGCGCTCGCGCCGCGACCGGTGAGCCTACGTGCGACCGAGCGCAGCATCAGTCCAGCAGCCGCGCGACGACGTCGGGCCAGCGCGGCACCTCGGTGCGGACGAACGCGTTCCCGGCCTTGCCCATGCGGGCGGCCAGCTCCCGGTCGCCGTGCAACCGGTCGAACGCCTCGGCGATCGCCTTCGGCTCGGGCGGGCGCACGAACCCGGTCTCGCCCTCGACGACGAACTCGAGCGGTCCCCCGCTGTCCGTGAGCGTCACGACGGGGCGCTCGGCCGCGAACCCCTCGAGCGTCACGTACCCGTAGTCCTCGTCGAACGGGCCGAAGTAGACCGCGAGCGCGCCCAGGTAGAGCTGGCAGAGCCGCTCGTCGGAGACCCCGATCTCGAGGCGGACCTTGCCCTTGAGGCCCAGCGTGTCGACCTGCTCGCGCAGCTGCGGCTCATCGGGCCCCCGGCCCACCAGGACGAGCTTGACGTCGGACCGCACCTGCACCATCGCGTCGATCACGAGCGACTGACGCTTCAAGCTCTCCATGCGGCTCGGGAAGAGGACGTAGTCGCCGTAGGAGCTGGCGGCCTGATCGAGGAGGTGCTCGGTCACCCCAGACGCGTGATACAGGTGCTCCGACGGAATCCGGAGGGAGGACCAGAGCCGTTCCTTCACGTTCTTCGAGTTCGTGAAGACGCGCTTGGCCTCGTTCAGCGCGAGCCGGTCGGCGTTCCACACCATGTCGCGGACGCCGGCGCCGTCGTCCTGCCGCGAGAGGTCGGCGAACTCAGGGTGGTCCCACAGCTCGTACGCGGTGCGGTGCTGGTGGATCAACCAGACTATCTTGCGCTCGTGCTCGATCAGGTATGCGGGGAACTTCAGCGCGATCACGGCGTCGACCTTCAGGCCGTTGGACTCGGTGATGTCGAAGCTGCGCCAGACCGCCATCTGGTGCGCGAGCTGCGAGGCCGGGTACCACTTGCCCGCGATCTGCACCAAGTCGGCCTCGTGGCCGGCGGCCCTCAGCGCGCGCACGAGGGCCTCGGCATGGGTCTCGGCCCCGCCCCGGACGAACGCGGTCTGCGGGTGCAGGACGGCGACCCTCACGAGCGCGGGTCCTCGTCGTCGGCCTCGTCGCCGAGGCGCGCCTTCAGTCGCGCGATCTCGGCCTCGGCGGCCATCAGCCGCTCGGCGAGGCTCGTGGTGAGCTCGGCGTCGTCGGCGATCAGCCGGTCGTAGCGCCACGAGATCGGGCGCATCAACCGGAAGAGGCGGAACTTCATCTGGCGGCGCCAGCGAGAGGCCGAGGCGAGGTTCCCTTCCCCGTGCGGGATGATCACCTTCTCATCGGCGCGGAGCTGGGCGGCGAGGTCGTGGAGCCGGTCGCGGATCTCGGACGTCTCCATCCGGGCGCGCGAGGCGCGCTCCTGCGCCCAGTAAAGCTCGCGGGCCAGGTCCTGGAAGGCGGGGCTCTCCTCGGTCTCCTCGGTCTCGGGGCTCATCGCGGGCGAGCGTAGCACCGGGGTATGGCGGTTCCGTGGCGGCTCAGGCCGACACGGGGATGCTGAGGATGCCGTGGTTCGAACTCGCGGGGAACAGACTCCAGCCACGCAGGTCTCATCACCACACGTCGCCCGGGCGCCAGTCGCAGCTGATCGGAGCCGTCAGATCCAACTCCGGTGTCCTGGGCGTCATCCGGACCATCACGGCGCCGTCCTCCTCGGGCGTGCCGATCACACCGCGCCCGGTGCGCACCATCGTCGGTCCCTCCCACAGGACCCAACCGAACCGGGCGTAGAAGCCGAGGTCGCCGGTGTCGAGCGCGCCGAGCTCGTCGCGCTCGTCCAGCAGTTCCCCCACCGCGCGCATCACCGCGCTCGCGTGACCCTGCAGCCGGTAAGCCGGCGCGGTCGCCACCGCCTCGACGTACCCGGTCGCGAGCGCCCGCCCGCCGGTCTCGAGCACCCGGTCCACCACCGACGCGTGCGACACGATCGTGCCGTCGTCGTCCTCGAGCCACAGGTGCGTGCCGCCGGTGGCACTCAGCCAATCCGTGCTGGTGAAGGCGTTCTCCTTCGCGGCCCACGCGCCGACGAGCATCGCGCGGATCGCCGCGGTGCGGTCGAGACCGAGCTCGACGGTGGTCGCCAACCGCAGCTCCATCACGGCTCCGGTTCGAAGTAGATCGGCCCCTTGCAGTCGTCACGGAGCGGCAGCGGCTGCGGGTCGCGCGGCGGCTGCGTGAAGTCGAACGCGCTCAGCATCGGCGTGGCGTCCCGGTCGCGGTGCGTCAGCTTCGATAAGCGCCAGTTGTCCTCGATGAACCGCAGGACGCTCGAGAACTCCCCCAGCTCGTGCGAGACCTTCCCGTCGACTGCGTAGGGCGAGATCACCATCATCGGGACGCGGATCCCGAAGCCGAAGTCGTCGACCTGGGGCGGCGGCACGTGATCGTAGAAGCCGCCGTAGTCGTCCCACGTCAGGAAGATCGCGGTGTCCTTCCACATCGGGCTCCGCATGATCGCGTCGATCACCTTCGTCGACCAGTTCTCGCCGTGGCAGAAGTTGTACTCGGGGTGCTCGCTCAGCTCGAACCGCGGCGTGATCCACGTGACCGGCGGGAGCTTCCCGGCACGGATGTCGTCGATGACGCGGTCGACCGGGAACATGTGCTGCTGCCAGACTTTCGGGTGCTCGCGGTACCGCCGGATCGCGCTGTACGCCGACCATATGTAGCCCTTCTGGTCCTCCTGCGCCGCGTAGTACGACCACGGGATCCCGGCGCGCCGCAACAGGTCGCCCTCGGTGAGGAAGTCGAAGCACGGCGGGACCATCTTCGTGACGCCCTCGGAGTCGACGACCTCCACTAGCTGCTCGGCCGGGGCGTCGCACCCGAACGTGAGCGACCCGAGACCGGGTTTGCGCCGCGGGTTGTCGTGCACGCCGCCCGACTGCGCCGCGATCGTGTAGAGGTGGTTGGGGAACGAGGGCCCTTGCGCGCTCGCGAACACGTGGTCGAAGAGCACGTTCGACCTCGCCCACGCCCAATAGTTCGGGAGCTGGTCCTTATGGAGCTGCGTGTACGCCCAACGGTCGGCGGCCTCGGTCTGGTTGAAGCCGTCCATCGCGCCGCCGTTCCAGGCGGCGAGCGCGCACTCGTAGCAGTGCGGGATGTCCTCGAGCGTGGCCTGGTCGGTGCCGCGGGTCAGCGACCGCCGGACCCCGTTGTCCATCCCGGTCGTCGTGCCGTTCGACCCGGGGAACCGCCCGAACAGGTTGTCGAAGGTGCGGTTCTCCTTGATCAGGAAGACCACGTGCTTGATCGGCCAGCGCGTGGAGAACGCGGATGCGTCCACGATAGCCGCGTCGGACGGCGTGCTCACCACCGGGCTCGGCGAGGTCGTCGCGTCCCTCGATGCCGCCGGCACGGGCTCCGCCGGCGCGGTCGTGCACGCGGCCGCCATGAGGATGGCCAGGATCACCGCGCTCATGGGGACGAGCGCGCTGCGGCGCGTCATTCGGGCGGCGGGGCGTCCCAGATCGAACCCTTGCAGTCGGTGCGCAGCGGCTGCGGTGTCGGCTCGCGCGGCGACTGCGCGAAGTCGAAATTGTAGGACATGTCGTTCGCGATGCGGTCGCGGCGCGTCAGTTGCGACAGACCCCAGTTGTTCTCGATGAACCGCAGGACGCTCGAGAACTCCCCGAGCGTGCCGTCGACGTACCCCTGCTTCGCATACGGGCTGATCGTGACCATCGGCACCCGGATCCCGAGCCCGAACCTGTCGAGGCGCACCGGTGGCACGTGGTCGTAGAACCCGCCGAAGTCGTCCCACGTGAGGAAGATCGCGGTGTCCTTCCACATGGGGCTCTGCATGATCGCGTCGATCACCGAGATCGTCCAGTTCTGGCCGTGGCAGAAGTTGTACTCAGGGTGCTGCGAGAGCTGGAAGCGCGGCGTGATCCACGTGACGGCCGGGAGCCGGTCGGCCTTGATGTCGCGTACGACGTCGTCGACCGGGCGCATGTACTCGGTCCACAGCTGCTCGTTATTGCGGTAGCGCCCGATCGCCGAGTAGGCCGACCAGATGTAGCCCAGCTGCGTGTTCGTGGCGGAGTAATAGGCCCAGGGGATGTCCTTCTCGCGCAGCAGGTCGCCCTCGGTCGCGAAGTCGAAGCAGGGGTCGACCTTCACGAGGTCGCCCTCGGGATCGACGATCTCGACGTAGCCGCCCGGCTGGGCGATATCGCAGCCCCATGACTTCGCGAAGCCCTGCTCTTGCTGGTCGCGGAGCGACGAGAACGGCTGGCTCGGGTTATCGAGCGCGCCTCCCGATGTTGCAGCGATCGTATAGAGGTGATTCGGGAACGAGGGCCCTGTCGCCGACGCGAAGAAGTTGTCCGAGATCGCGTACTGCTGGGCCCAGTTCCAATAGGCCGTGATCTGATCCTTGCGGAACTGGGTATACGCGTACTTGTCGGCGTTGTCGGTCTGGTTGAAGCCATCCATCAGGCCGCCGTCGATCGAGGCGACGTTGCAGTTGTAGCAGTGCGGGATGTCGTGGGCGCGCTGCAGCGGCGCACGCGTGAGCGGTCGCTCCACCCCGCGGTCCATGCCCGTCGTCGCGCCGCTCGCCCCCGGGAAGCGGCCGAAGATGTTGTCGAAGCTCCGGTTCTCCATGATCAAGAAGACCACGTGCTTGATCGGGGTCTCCGTCTGAATCGTGGAGACGTCGACCGCAGCGGGCAGCGGATCGGTGACGACCGTGGGCGTGCCGGACACGTCGGGCGCCGGACTCACTATGGGGGACGGAGACTGACTACTGCCGTCGTCGCTCGTACATGCGACCGCAACCAACGCGAATGCGGTGAGGGCGGCAAGAAGCGCAAGGACGCGCGAGCGGGCAGTTCTCATGGGAGTGCGTCAAGGGTAGCAACGAAGGCTGAGAGCCCCGCGTCGAGCCCGGGCACGGGGGTGATGCCGTCCATGTGGGGCAGGTACAGGCTCGTGAGCGCGGAGTAGGCGGGCCGCGGCGCCGGCAACCCAAGCTCGTCGGCCGTCTGCGGGCGCACCCCACCCGGGAGACCGGTCAGCGCCTTCGCACGGCTGAGCACCTCGAACCACGTGGCGGGCTCCGGCGAGGCCAGATGATAGGTCCCCCACCGCCTGGTCAGGAGGAGCGGCAACAGCCGCTCGGCGACGTCCCCGACGTAGGTGGGCGTGCCGACGCGGTCCGTGAGGCCGCCGGCCTCGCGACCATCGGCAAGCGCCCTCATCGCATGGGTCAGGTAGTCGGCACCCCCGCCGTACACGTAGCCGACCCGGACGATCAGGTGGTCGGGGCAGATCGCGGCGACGTGCCGCTCCCCCGCGAGCTTCGCGCGGCCGTACACCGAGATCGGCGCGGGCTCGTCGAGCTCGTCGTAGGGCGCGCCCTTCGTTCCATCGAAGACGTAGTCGGTCGAGATGTGCAGCAGGGCGGCGCCGCCGCCGCGCGCCACGAGCGCCAGGTGCTGCGGGCCCATCGCGTTGTCCCGCGCCGCGCGGGCCGGGTCGGTCTCGTTCCCGTCGACCTGGGTGAAGGCCGCGCAATTCACGATCGCGTCGGGGGCGAGCGGCTCGACGATCTGACGCACCGCGTCGTGGTCGCCGATGTCCAGCCCCTCGTGATCGAAGGCATGTACCTGGTGGTGGGCCGCCACGGCGGCGACGAACGCGCCTCCGAGACCCCCACGGGCCCCGGTCACGACGAGCTTCATCGGGTGGCCTCGGCCCGCATGACCTCGACCCAGTCGCGGTGATCGCGGTACCAATCGACGGTGCGCGCGAGCCCGTCATCGAAGGGCACCTCGGGCGCCCACCCGAGCTCGCGCAACCGGTCGCTCGACACCCCGTACCGCAGATCGTGGCCCGGGCGATCTTCGACGAACGTCACGAGCGACTCGTCGGCGCCCACGAGTCGGCAGATCCTGCGCGCGAGCTCGATGTTCGACAGCTCGAACCCGTCGCCGATGTTGAAGACGTCGCCGGGCTCGCCGTGCCGCAGGGCGGCGACGCACGCGGCGGCCCAGTCGGTCACGTACAGCCATTCCCGGGACTGCAGCCCCTGGGCGTACACCGGCAGAGGACGGCCGTCGAGCGCGGCCGTCGTGAAGACCGGGATCGCCTTCTCAGGGTTCTGCCGGGGCCCGTACGCGTTCGTCCCGCGGACGATCCAGACCGGCAGGCCGTACGTGATGCCGTACGACCGGGCCAGCAGCTCGGCGGCCGCCTTGCTCGCGGCGTACGGACTCCGCGGTCGGATCGGGTCGTGCTCGTCGAAGCGCCCATCGGGCTCGTTCTGGCCGTACACCTCGTCGGTCGAGACGTGCAGCAACGGACGATCGTGCGCGCGGCAGGCGTCGAGCACGACCTGGGTGCCCACGACGTTCGTCAGTACGAACGCGGCGGGGCCGCTGATCGAACGGTCGACGTGCGTCTCGGCCGCGGCGTGAACCACGCGGTCAGCCTCGGCCACGAGCGGCGCAAGGAGCGCGGCGTCGACGACGTCGCCGTGCACGAACCTGAGCCGGTCGTCGCGTTCGTGCGCCGCCAGGTTGGCGCGCGAACCCGCATACGTGAGCTTGTCGAGGACGGTCACGCGCGTGCCCGGATCGGCGAGGAGCGCATCGACCAGGTGCGAGCCGATAAAGCCGGCCCCGCCGGTGACGAGCACGTGCGTGTGGGTGGCCATGACCGAACCTCGCGCGGGTGCCGGGGACGGGCCGGAGTCTACCCGGCGGCCAGGTCGTAAGCCCGATGCAGGGCCTCCGCCGTGGCTTTGGCGGTGGCCTCCCACGTGAACTTCGCGGCGCGCGTGACGCCCTTGGCGGCGAGCATCGCGCGCAGGTCCCCGTCGTCGAACAGCTGCGCGAGCCCGTCGGCGATCGTCTTCGCGTCGGCGGGGTCGACCGTGAGCGCCGCCTCCCCCGCGACCTCCGGCAGCGACGAGACGTTCGACGTGAGCACGGGGATCCCCGCGGCGAAGGCCTCCATCACCGGGAACCCGAAGCCCTCGTAGAGCGAGGGGTACGCGAGGAGGGTCGCCCCGGTGAGGAGCGCCACCTTGTCCTTGTCGCCCACGTAGCCGGTGCGCACGATCCGGGCGCGTGCCGCCGGCGCCAGGCCGGCGATCGTCGCGTCGAGCCGGTCGCTCGCCCCCGGGTCCCACCGCACCGGTCCGCCCGCGATCACGAGCCGCGTCCCAGGCTCGAGCATCGCGAAAGCCTGCACGAGCGCGTCGAGGTTCTTGCGCGGCTCGATCCCGCCGACGAACAGCGCGTATGGCCCGTCGACGCCGAACTTGCGGCGCACGGCCGCGATCGCGTCCTCGGGCGCGGGCGCGAACTGCGCCGCGTCGACGCCGAGCGGCGTCACCCACACCCGGTCGGGATCCACGGGGTGTCGCGCGACCAGGTCTTCTTTCGTCGATGACGACGGCACGATCACGCCTGCGGCCCGGGTCAGCCATCGGTCGAACGCGCGGCGCCACCGGCCGTTCATGTGTGGGGCGGTATCGGGCAGATGCTCGTATGCGAGGTCGTGCACCACCATCACGACGCCGGGCCGATGCGTGGCGGGGGGCAGGAAGTTCGTGGCGAGCAGGACGTCGAACGAGACCGACCACTCGATCCGTGGCACACCCAACCGGGAGGACACAGGGCCGAAGACCCTCGCGGGGAACCGCGACGCCCTCTCGGTCAGGTTCGTGGCCGCCACCCCGGCGAAGAACGACTTGTGCCGGAACAAGCCCTTGGCATGCAGGTACCAGGCGACGTACTCGGACCCGGTATCCGCGTGGGGAAGGTGGCGGATCAGCTGCTGGGTGTAGACGCCCACGCCCGTCCGGCGCGGGTCGAGCGCGGGGCGCGCGTCGATGACGGCT
>JBDTNY010000040.1:0-2317 GCA_039933515.1 Actinomycetota bacterium | reverse complement strand
CCTTCGACGTTCATGTCGTACACCGCCTCCTGCAGGCCGTAGTCACCCTGCCCGATCGAGGTGGCGGTGAAGGTGTTCGTGGTGGTGATGTCCGCGCCGGCCTCCAGGTATTGCCGGTGGATCCCGGCCACGATGTCAGGCTGGGTCAGGTTCAGCAGGTCGGGGTCGCCCTTGACGTCGCGGTGGTGGTCGCGGAACTGCTCGCCGCGGAACGCTTCCTCGGACAGACCGCGTCCTTGCAGGAGCACGCCCCAGGCGCCGTCGAGGATCACGATCTTGTCTGCGGCGAGCGACCGGAGGCGCTGGCTGACGTCCATATCCATCCACCCTATCCGGGCATCCGTGCGTACGACCAGCGACGATGCTGCCACGTGTTGACCGCCCGCGGTGCTCCCGCGGTAGGCTTGCCACCATGAGTCAGAGCCTTCCCGACATGCTTCGGCGGGGGTCCGGCCGCGGGGTCACGCCCCGGCAGCCGGAGCAGCCGGCTTCGCGTACCCGGCGCCAGACGGCGCTCGTGTTGGCAGGCATCCCGCTGTTCGCCGACTTCTCGAAGAAGCACCTCGCTCGCCTTGCCGCGGAGACCGACGAACTGACGTTCGCGCCGGCCGAGAAGGTGGTAGCCGAGGGCGACCTGGGCGAGACGCTCTTCGTGGTCCTGGAAGGCGAAGGCAAGGTCCTGCGCGGTGGCCGCAGGGTGGGCGAGGTCCTGCCGGGCGACTTCTTCGGTGAGCTCTCGGCGATCGACGGCGCCCCCCGGTCGGCCAGCGTGGTCGCCGTGACCCCGCTGCGGGTGCTCCGCCTATTCCGTCATACGCTGTTGCGTCTGATCGAAGACGAGCCCCAGGTCTCGATGAAGCTTCTCGACGGGATCGTCCTGCGCTTCCGGCAGATCCAGCGTGCGGGCGGCGACGGCCACAAGAGCGGCTAGGCGAGGGGCGTTAGAAGCCCGCGTCGTTCAGCAGCGTGTCGAGCTCCGCCAGCGTCGCGTCGTCGAGCCCCACGTCCCCGGCCGCCGCGTTGCTGCGCACGTGGTTGGGGTTGCGGCTGCCCGCGATCGCCGAGGTCACGCCGGGCTGCGCGACGTTCCACGCAAGGGCGAGCTGCGCCGTCGTCACGCCGAGCCGCTCGGCCACCTTCCCGATGGCCGCCACCGCCTCGAGCGCGCCGGGGAGCCGGTCGGGCGCGAACAGATCGACGTCATCGGGGTCCTCGGGCTCGGCGGGCTCGTCGGAGGGCGCGCGCCAATCTCCGGGTGGGAACGCCGTGTCGAGCCCGATCGCACCGGTCAGGAGTCCGAACGCGAGTGGACCGTAGCTGATCACGCCGGTGCCGTGGTCGCCGCACCAGGCGATCGTGTCGGCGCGCACACGCACCAACATCGAGAACTCGGGCTGCAGCGAGTCGACGTGACGGATCGCCTCGCAGCGTTCGATCATCTCCTGGGGGAAGTTCGATACGCCGATCCATTCCACCTTCCCGGCGTCCTGGAGCTCGGCCATGGCGCCCCACGAGTCTTCGACCGGCACTCCGGTGGGGTCGGGCCAGTGCAGTTGATACAGATCGAGACGGTCGGTGCCGAGCCGGGCGAGCGATCGGTCGCATGCGGCCACGATCTGGTCCGGCAGGAACCCCGATCCCTCGTCGGACGGGGCGACCTTCGAGGCGATCGTGACCTCGTCCCGCCGATCCGCGACCGCTCGCCCCACGAGCCGCTCGCTCTCGCCGTCTCCGTACACCTCGGCGGTGTCGATCCAGTCGATCCCGGCATCGAGCGCGGCCCGCATCGCCGCGATCACAGCCTCGTCCGACTCGTTGGGCCCCCAGTTCGTGCCCCCCGCCTCCCACGCGCCGTACCCGACCACGGAGAGCTCCGGGCCGTTCGAGCCGAGTTGTCGTGTCTTCATCATGGAAATCTACCCTTGCAGCCCGGACTCGACCCATGTGCGCGCTACGCTAGGTCCCGTACGTGTCCGCAGACTTCGCGACGACAAGGAGCGGCCGCCAGGCCAGTCGATGATCAAGACCGTCCAAGAACGGGAGCGCATCGTGGTTCGGTTCGCCGGTGACTCCGGCGACGGGATGCAGCTCACCGGCGATCGGTTCACCAGCGCCACCGCGGTCCTCGGCAACGACCTCGCAACCCTTCCGGACTTCCCGGCCGAGATCCGGGCACCTGCCGGCACCGTTCATGGGGTCTCCGCGTTCCAGATCCAGTTCGCCTCGACCGACATCACGACGCCGGGCGACCACGCCGACGTGCTGATCGCGATGAACCCCGCCGCGCTCCGGGCCGACCTCGCGAAGGTCGACCCCG
>JBDTNY010000039.1:0-18041 GCA_039933515.1 Actinomycetota bacterium | reverse complement strand
GTCGCGGCGCTCACCGAGGTGGCCAAGACCACAGGCGGGAGTGGCGGGGCTGCGGGGTAGCCGGGTCAGACCGGGATCGCGAGGCCGGCCTGCTGCATCGCCAGTTCGAAGTCGTGTCGGTTCGACACGGCCTTGAAGGCCGCGTCCACGGTGATCGTGCCTTCTTTCAGGAGCTTCAGCATCCATTGGTCGAACGTGACCATGCCGTAGAACCCGCCGTCGGCGATCACGTCCTTCAGCTCGTGCGTCTTGTCGGGGTCAGAGATCCGCTCGGCCACACGACCGTTGTTGATCAAGATCTCGAGGCCGGGCGTACGGCCGCCGTCCACCGTGGGAACGAGTCGCTGGCAGATGATGCCGCGGAGCGTGCCCGCGAGCGCGAGGCGCACCTGTTTCTGCTGGTGCGGAGGGAAGAAGTCGATCACGCGGTTCACGGTCTCGGTGGCGTCCATCGTGTGCAGCGTGGACATCACGAGGTGGCCCGTCTCGGCGGCGGCGATCGCCGCGCGCACGGTCTCGGTGTCGCGCATCTCTCCGATCAGGATCACGTCGGGATCCTGGCGGAGCGCCGCGCGGAGCGCCGCGTGGAAGTCCATCGTATCGTTGCCGACCTCGCGCTGGTTGATCGAGGCCATCTCGTCGCGGTGGAGCACTTCGATCGGATCCTCGATCGTGACGATGTGCACCGGCTTGGTCTTGTTGATGTAGTCGATCATCGCAGCAAGGGTCGTGGTCTTGCCCGAGCCGGTGGGCCCCGTCACGAGGATCAGACCTCGATGCTCGTCGGCGATCGTCCGGAGGGAGTCGGGCAGCCCGATCTCCTCGAAGCTCGGGCCGCCGAAGCGGAGCTTGCGCAGCACCATGCTGGTCGAACCGCGCTGCTTGAAGACGTTCACCCGGAACCGACCCACGTGCGGGATCGAGTAGGCGAAGTCAACCTCGCCCGCCTCCCGGAACTTGGCCACGCGGTCTTCGGGGATGATGGCGTCGGCGATCGCGACGGTCTGCTCGTTCGTGACCGCGTCGAGCGGGAGTCGGTGGAGCCCCTCGGGGAGTCGCAGCATCGGCGGCGACCCCACCTTCACGTGCAGGTCGGAGCCTTCACCGCCAACGAGCTCGGTGAGCCACCCGTTGAACTCCTCGACGATCGGCGGTGCGACAGCGTCCATCAGACCCGGTTCCCTCTCACCCGACTCAAGGCCCGCCGGTGCCGGCGGGCCGCGTACCCTTCCATCGGCCGGCCCAGCGGGGAACTTCAGTCCGGCTTGGCTCGGGGCGAGCCGTCACTCGACCCGCGCGACCAGGGAGCACACGGACGTGCGCTCGGTCGCCGTCTGGAACGAGATCATCCGCAGGACCGGCCGTGAGGCGTCGAGCATGCCCTCGAGCAATCCCAGGTGCACCGCGCACACGAGCTCGCGATGCTCGTCGAGGAGATCGCGGAACGGGCAGTCCCGCAGTGAGATCTCGACCGTCCGCGAGCTCTTGCGTCGGAACCTCGGCTCGAACCCGGCGTCGGCGAGCGCGCCCTGGAGCACGGCCAGGTTGGGTCCGGCGCGGCGGTGCGCACCCGGCTTGGGCGCGTTGCGGCCCACGAGGTAGGCGCCCCAATCGTGCGCGAGGATCGTGGCGCGGTCGCGCTGGCGCGCGGTGCCCGACAGGCTCGCGAGGATGTCGGCCAGGAGCCGGTAGTCGCGGCCCTCTCGCTCCTCGCGATCGATCGCGGTGTACCGCGTCTGGGGCCGGCCCACGGCGGCCTCGCCCGCCCGGCGGCTGTCCGACGAGACGAGCCCGG
The DNA here is from genome assembly GCA_039933515.1 of Actinomycetota bacterium. Taxonomy (GTDB): domain Bacteria; phylum Actinomycetota; class UBA4738; order UBA4738; family HRBIN12; genus JAOUEA01. The sequence continues at coordinate 16,246 of JBDTNY010000039.1, read as the reverse complement.
CTTCCTCGAGACGGCGCAGGTGGGGCCGGATCGTGTTCCCGTGCAGTGACAGCCTGGCGGCGAGCTCGCGCACCGAAACGGCTCGCCCGGACAACCGCAGGTACCGGTACAGGCGGTACCGCGTGTCGTCGGCCAAGGCCTTGTGCACCTCGAGCGGCGCGGGCTCGGGAATCGGCTGCCTCCGTCGTAGACTGGATTTCCACGGTGAACACCGTGCGAACGAGAGCTTAGAGCCGAAAGGACACCACGTGCCCACCGAAGATCAGGTCCGCGCCGCACTGCGCAACGTCATGGACCCCGAGATCGGGCGCCCGATCGAGGACATCGGCATGCTCAAGTCGATCGAGATCGAGGGCGGCACGGTGCGGGTGCACGTGCTGCTCACGATCGAGGGGTGCCCGCTCAAGGACCGGATCACCACCGATGTGACCGCCGCCGTCCAGCCCCTGGAGGGCGTGGAGCGGGTCGACGTTCGGCTGACGCCCATGAGCCAGGAAGAACGCGCGGCGCTCGTGACGCAGCTGCGCGGACCGGGCGCCACGCCCGACGGCGGGGGCCACCAGCCCACGGCGATCAAGTTCGGGCCCTCGACCTCGGTGATCGCGGTCGCGTCGGGCAAGGGCGGCGTCGGCAAGTCCAGCATCACGGTGAACCTGGCCGTCGCGCTCGCAGCCGACGGAGCGAAGGTTGGCGTGCTCGACGCCGACGTCTGGGGCTTCAGCGTGCCCCGCATGATGGGCGTCACCGGCAAGCCGGTCGGCTTCAACGACATGATCCTGCCCCTCGAGGCCCACGGCGTGAAGGTGATATCGATGGGGTTCTTCGTGCCCGAGGAGACGCCGGTGATCTGGCGCGGGCCCATGCTCCACAAGGCGATCGAGCAGTTCCTGGGCGACGTGTACTGGGGCGACCTCGACTACCTGCTGTGCGACCTGCCGCCGGGCACGGGCGACGTCAGCATCTCGCTCGCCTCGTTCCTGCCGGGCGCGTCGATGCTCGTCGTGACCACCCCGCAGGAGGCGGCCCGCAAGGTCGCCGAGCGCGCCGGGAAGATGGCTGAGCGCACGAACCTTCGCCCGCTCGGGGTGATCGAGAACATGAGCTACTACCTGTGCCCTCACTGTGGCGAGCGCGACGAGATCTTCGGGTCGGGCGGCGGCGCCGAGGCGGCCGAGACCCTGGGCGTGCCGCTGATGGCGCAGGTCCCCCTGCTCCCGGCGCTCCGCGAAGGCGGCGACTCCGGCGTGCCGATCGTGCTGTCGCAGCCCGACGCGGCCGCGAGCGTGGCGCTGCGCGAGGCCGCCGACCGCGTGCGCCAGGCGTCGAAGTCCAAGGTGGGCAAGCCGCTGACCCTGATGACGAACCCTGCCTGAGGGTCAGTCCGTCTCGACCGAGGCGCCCAGCACCTCGAACCCCGCTTCCTCGAGCGCCGTGACCGCGGCGTCGAACCGGCGCACAAGCACGAATTCGGTGTCGAACGTCGAGACGACGAACACCGAGACCCCGGCGACGGCCAGCGGGTCGAGCACCTGCTTCAGCACGCCGACGAGCGCGAGGTCGAGCTCGCCCGTGAGCACCAAGGCCCGCCAGCCGCGCTCGGCGCGCACGTCGGATGGCACGGAAGCCTCGTCGCAGATCACCGAGAGCTCCGTCAGCGACCGGGTGATCGAGACGAACACGCCCTTGGCCCACGTGGGGCGCGGCGCGTCGGGCGCGAGCCGGCAGACCGCGAGCTCCTCGGGAAGCGCGCGTAGCACGAAGTCGGTCACGACCGGCTCCCGCGCGGCCAGATCCGGGCCACCGCGCGGCCCATCAGCAGGCCGCTCGCCACATCGCTCGGATAATGGACGCCCAGGTACACGCGGGAGGCAGCGACCTTCAGGTCGAGCACCGTCAGGGCCGCCCTCGACGCGCGCCCCAGCCCTAGCTCGCGCGCGGCCACCCGGGTGAACGTCGTGAGCACGGCCGGGTGGCTGCTCGGCCACGAGGTACCGTGCGGCCTCGCGATCATCCGGCGGGTGGTCTCCGCTCCGGCCTCGTACGGCCGCGGGCGGTTCACGAGCCGCTTCACACCCTGGCCGAGCGCCCAGGTCGCGCCGGCCGCGGCAAGTGCGCTGACGGCGGTCCGGCGCTTCCCGAGCACGGCGAGCGCGCCGGCGGCCGAGCCCGCGGCGTACAGCGACCCCAGCTCGGTCACGCCCATGAAGAACCGGTCGGGAACCTCGCCGTGTCCCCGGTTCAGGGCCCCGAAGAGCTCGCGGTCGACCGCGGGGCCCTCGGACGTTCGGATCGCCGCGTGCCCGATCGCAGCCGCGCCTGCGGCGAGCCCGCCCGCCCAGACGATCGTGCGCAGCTTCACGCCGGGCATCATGCGAGAATCGCGCCCGACCGTCACACGGGAGGAGCCGAGGTGGACGACGAGCGCACCCCAGGGGAGTACCGGCGGGAAGGACCGAGCGGCAAGCTGATCGCGGCGGGCGTTCTGCTCGTCCTGCTCGTGATCTTCGTGCTGCAGAACCGGGACCGCGCCAACGTCGACTTCTTGCTCTGGGACGTCAACGCCCGGGTGTGGACCGTCATCGTGGTCGCCGGCGTGCTCGGGTTCGCGGCCGGGTGGCTGCTGGGCAGGACCCGGCGCCCCGGCGCGGACTAGCGGCCGGTCGCCGCGGCCGCTTCGATCTGACGCTTCTGGGCCAGCACGCCGTGCTTGAGCGCCATCGGCGCCCCGCCGAGCGCGTTCAGGCTCGACGCCCCGAAGCGACCGAGCGGGCCCCGGAAGCGGTACTCGATCTCGTGGCGGAGCACGCTGCGGTCGTTCAGCGCAGCCACCGACGTCGTGATCATCGCCTCGAGCAGGCCCTCGAGCCGGATCCGCGAGCGCCACGGGGGGTCCCATTCCACGACCGTGGCCCGGACGGTGGTCTGCACCGCCATGAACCCCATGTCGACCTCGTAGCGCGCCCCCTCATGCATCCCGCCGACCGGCGGGCGCACGCGGACCACGTGCTTGTCCCACTGCGGCAGGTTCGACACGTCGCTCGCCACGGCCCACACCGCCTCGGCCGGCGCGTCGACCTCGACCGAGAACTCGACGATCGTCACGTGACGTTCGCGCTCCCACTCGACCATCCCTGCCACCAGACCAGCCGCGAAGGGGTGATGCGGATCAGCGCGTCGGCCGCGGGATGCACCGAGGCCGCGAGCGTGCGCGCCGTCTTGGCGCCCGAGCCGACCTCGCCCGGGACGAAGCTTGCGCCGGTGCCCTGGATCATGGCGCCCACCATGTCGCGCGCACGCCACTCCGAGGCCTTGTCGATCGTGAGCGCGACCGGCGCGTCGGCCGCCGCGCCCGCGAGCGCGAGCGACTCGGCCGGCAGGGCGGCATAGAGCGAGTGCTCGTCGGCGAGCCAGCGCGCCGGCACCACGACCGGGCCGCGGGCGCCCGAGATCGCGAGCGAGGCCTCACCCGAATCCCCCAGGGCGGCCCTGATCTCGTCGGGCAGCCCTGCGAGCGGGTCGGGGCCCTTCTTCGTGCGTCGGAAGGAGCCGCGGGAACCGGCCTCGCCGCCCCACCGGCCCCGGCCCTCCTGCACCCCTTCATCATCGAGGAGCGCCGTGCGCTCGAGGTCGATGCCCACGAAGACACGGCCGGGCGGCGTCCAGGCGAGCGGCACCTGGCGGGCATCCCATGCGTACCCGGCGAAGAAGCGGGCGTTCTTCTTGGAGAACCCACCCATGGCCCGCGCGATCGACGTGGCGCCGGTCACGGCCGCCCCCCAGGATCCTCGATCGAGCGCGTCGTAGGTCTTCACGGTGCCCGTGAACGTGACGGCGAGTTCCCCGTGGCGGATCAGGCCCGAGACCGCGGGGTCGACCTTCCAGGCGCGGGTCTTCACCGAGCCGCGCGAGGTGGTGAGCCAGATCCGGCCGCTCGAGTACGCGAACACGAGCGGCGTGAGGTGCGGGCCTTTGGGGGTCGCGGCGGCCACCGCGCAGAACGGCCCCTCCTCGAGAACCTGCTGCACCGCCGTCGACAGGAAGCTCATGCCCGACTCACCTTCCGTCCCGCCCCCGGTGGGAGCAGGAGCATCAGTCCGGTCCACAGGATATGGCTGCCGAGGCTCGCCAGCACGCCGCCCGACCACCAGGCGAGACCGCCCCACAGGGCGCCGCCCACGATCGCGGCCGCCACGATCGGCAAGCTCCGGCTCTGGACGTTCTCGGCGACGTACACGAACCACGTCGCGCCGGCCGCCACACCGGCAGTCGCGGCCGCGGCGAGCTCGCCCTGGACCAACCCGCGCCAGAACAGTTCCTCAGACGGCACCATGACCACAAGGGAGAGCACCATCGAGGTGGCGAGCGCGACCGATCCCGCCTCCCGGTACTTCTCGACGACATCGCGACGGAACGGCGACCACCGGCTGGCGAGCCAGACGAACACCCGCGTCCCCAGATAGAGCCCCAGGCCGCAGGAGACCCCGACCGCGAGCGCCCGGGCCGGCGCGAGGTCGTCGCCCGACCAGGTCACCGGCGCGACCAGGACGGCCGCGATCCCCATGGACCCGAGCACCCAGGGCATCACGCGCCAGACGTCGCGCCCCCGCCGGGAGACGACCCACCAACCCACGATCTCAGCGATCGTGCCGGCGACGATCACGGCGGCGCGCATCCCTCAGCTCGGCAGGAACCGGGTCTTCACGGCGAGCTCGGCCGTGAACGCGGTGACGACGGCGAGGTAGTAGAAGCCGGTGGCCGACTGCACGGCCGATGCGCGGGCACCCTTGAGCGCCGCGCGCGTGAGCACCGCGATCAGGGCGGTCGTGCCCGTCATGCCGAGCGCGATCCACGGTGCGAGCGCCCCCGATGTGAGCAGCGGGTTCACGGCCTGCGACGAGCTCGTGCCCTCGAATCCGCCCGAGATCACCGCCGCCGCCTCCAGCACGACCGACACGAGCATGATCGCCGTGATGCGGTCGATCGGACCGCGCGAGAGCCCGCGGTCGGTGAGGTACCAGTGGCCCAGGTTCAGGCCGTCGAGCACCGAGCCCAGGAACGCGGACCCCGCGAGCAGCTGGACGAGCCCGAGCGCGAACGCCTGCCGGCCCGCGATCGCCATCGGCACGAGGATCGCGATCGCGAGCGCCACGCCCACGAACCCGAGCACGCGCCCGGCGAGCTCCTGGCGCGCGAACAACAGCACGGTCCAGAGCCCGGTCACCACGAGCGCCGCGAGCGCGAGCTTCACGGCCCACTCCCCCGCCGCGTCGCCCTCGATCAGGCCCGACTTCGTCGACCACCAGGTCGCGAACGTGAGCGCCAGGAAGATCGCACCGTTCAGCTTGAAGAACCCCCGCTTGACCTCGCGCCACAGCGGGGTGCACCAGAGGAACGCCAAGCCACCCGCCACCGTCTGGGCGAGCACCAGCGCCATCGTGCCCGCGGCACCCTTCACGACCGTCCCCCACGCATACGGGCGACAGGGTACCCGGTACCCTTTGCGGCATGGACGATTGGCGCTCGTACGACAGCGTGGCCGACACCTACGAGCGGGTGCATGCCTCGCGCTTCGCCGAGCCCGCCCGCGATCTCGTGGCGGCGGCCGGGGTGGGCACGGGCGACCGCGTGCTGGACATCGGTACCGGCACCGGGGTGGCGGCTGAGGCCGCCGCGCGCGCCGGCGCCACGGTGATCGGGATCGACGAGTCGATCGGCATGCTGCAGGTCGGCCACCGTGTGCGGCCCGAGCTTCGGCTCGCCGCCGGCACCGCGATCGACCTCCCAGTCCGCAAGGGCAGCTTCGACATCGTCATCGGCAACTTCGTGCTCGCGCACTTCACGAAGTACCAGACCGCGTTGTTCGAAGCGGCCCGGGTGCTCCGTCCGGGCGGCAAGGTCGCGTACACCTCGTGGTCCGACGGTCCCGACGCCTACCAACAGGCCTTCCGCACGCTGATCGAAGGGGTCGTCCCCCGCGAGATGCTTGCCCCCGCCTACGCCGAGGCCGCACCGTGGCACGACAAGTTCCGTAAGCGAGGGGCGATCGAGGAGGTGCTGCTCGACGCGGGGTTCCGGCAGGTGCGCACCGAGCAGCACAAATACCGGTGGACCTACACACAGGCCGAGTACATCGATGGACTCGAGACCTGGGCCACCGGCCGGTTCGTCCGCAAGATGCTCGGCGAGTCGGGGTGGACCTCGTTCACCGACCGCGTGCGGGCCTCGTTCGCGGCGGAGTTCGCCGACCCGCTGAACGATTTCCGCGACGTCTGGACCGCGGTCGCCGTCAAGGAGTAGCCGACGGGATCGGGCGGCTAACGCAGATCGAGCACGCGGAACTCCTCGGCGTGCGTGACGCCGATCTTCGCGCCGCACTCGACCGCGTCCTTCTCGAGGAACTGCTCGAAGAACCGGATGCCCTCGGCGAGCTGGCTCGCGTGCTCGGCGAGCGCGGCGACCTTCGTGGCGAAGTGGCCGGTCACGTTCTCGACGTGGTTCGGCTCGTTCGTCCACCCGAGCCAAAGATCCGTCACCTCCTGCACCTCGAGGCCTTCGCCCAGATGCTCGGAGTGGAAGTGCGGATTCCCCGACCCCGGGAAGGCGGAGTCGAGCGCGACGAAGCCGGCGGTGCGATGGTCGCTGTGGTTGTAGTAACGGTTCTCGAAGAAAACCGCGGTGGGGTCGACGCTCAGCACGGTCTCGGCACGCACTTCTCGGATCCGGCGCACCACGGCCTCACGCACGGCGCCGTCGTTCTGCAGCTCGCCATCGTGCACATCGAGGATCCGCACGCTCGCGAGGCCCATCACGCGGCCGGCGGCCTGGGTCTCGGCAGCGCGGGTGGCGGCGAGCTCGGCGCGATCGCGCGCGGGGTCGCTCGACCCGCGGTCGCCGTTCGTGAGCACGATCAGGTGGACCTCGCGACCGGTCGCGGCCCATTTCGCGAGCAGGCCCCCGGCCGAGATCTCGGCGTCATCGGGGTGGGCGTACACGCCGAGCACCGGCCCCGTGGGCGGCGCCTTCGCCTCCTCGGTGGCCGGGGCGTCCTCGGTCACGGCACTACTTCTTCGCGGCGGCGGCCGCCGCCGCCGCGCGGTCCTGCACGAACCGGACGAGGGTGCGCACCGGTACGCCCGTCCCGCCGCGCGGGCCGAGGTCGGTCGCGCGTTCCGCGAACGCCGGCCCGGCGATGTCCATGTGCACCCACGGTGTGTCTCCCACGAACTCGGCGAGGAACCACGCCGCAGTGATCGCGCCGCCGTAGCGGTCGCCGATGTTCTTGATGTCGGCGACCGGCGAGTCGATCAGCGCGCGGTAGTCGTCGTGGAGCGGCAGCTCCCACGTGGGCTCGCCGACGGCGTCGGCGGCGTCGATCACCCACTTCATCAACGCACGGTCGTTGCCCATCGCGCCCGTGATCGATGCGCCCAGCGCGACCATGCACGCGCCGGTGAGGGTCGCGGTGTCGATGATCAGCGACGGCTTCTTCTCGGCGAGATAGGCGAGCGCGTCGGCAAGCACGAGGCGTCCCTCGGCGTCGGTGTTCAGCACCTCGGAGGTCGTGCCGCCGCGGTGGGTGATCACGTCGCCGGGCTTCTGCGCCGACCCGCTGGGCATGTTCTCGCTGCACGGGATCGCCGCGATCACGTTGATCTTCGGCTTGAGCTGCGCGAGCACCTTCATCGTGGCCAGGATCGACGCGGCGCCGCCCATGTCGTCCTTCATCGTCTCCATGCCCTTGGCGTCCTTGATCGAGAGGCCGCCCGAGTCGAACGCGATGCCCTTGCCGGTGAGCGCGATCGGGGTGGCGCGACCGGCGCCGGTGTAGCTGAGCTCGATCATGCGAGGCGGGTTCACGCTGCCCTGGCCCACGCCCAGGATGCCCCCGAAGCCGCCGGCTCGCAGCGCGGCCTCGGTCCACACCTTGCACGTCAGGCCGACCGATCTCGCCATGGCCTGCGCCTCGCGCGCGATCTGCGCGGGTGGCATGTCGCCGGCCGGAGTGTTCACGAGGTCGCGCGCCCAGTTCACCGCGTCGGTCACGATCGCGGCCTCCTTCACCGCCGCCTTCATCGGGGCGGCGTCCCACCGGCCGCTGCCGAGCACGACCACGCGGCGAAGCACGTGGCCGTCGCCCTTGTCGGACTTGTAGCGGTCGAACCGGTAGGCGCCGAGCGCGAGCGCCTCGTCGGCCGCGCCAACGGCGTCGGCGGCCTGGCGGGCGCCGAACGCCTGGGGCACGGTCGTGGCGACCGAGCCGAATCGGCGCGCGGACCCGGCCACGCGGCCGAGGACGCGGCGGGCGGCCGCCACGGTGAAGTCGGCCTTCTTCCCCACGCCCACCAGCAGCACGGCGTCGGCGGCGAACCGGTCGCCGCGGCGTTTCGTCACGAGCAGGTCCTGTCCGCGCTTGCCCTTCAGCTTGGCGGCGACGTAGGTCTCCGCCAGGCCGACCTCCCTCACGCCGGGACCCGGCTGTGGCCCCTCGAAGACGGGGACGATCAGCAGCCCCGCCTTGACGGCGGCGGCGGCATCGCTGGCGTACGAGAACGTGGTCACGTCGGCTCCTTGGGCGATGGGCGTCGAGGCGGCAGTCTAGTAGCGGAAGGGCGCAACTGACGCCGGGGCAAGGCCGCTACCCTGGTCCCATGAAGCCGAAGGACATCCGCGATCTCGTGTGGTTCTCAGACGATGCCGCCCGCCACGAAACCCTCTTCGAGACCGAGCGCCTGTGGTCCGAGATCGTGTGCCTGCAGGACGCCCAGGGCCTGGGGCCGCTCACCGATCCGGCGGCCGATGCGATCCTCACCGTGCTCGCGGGCGAGATCGCCGTGCAGGTGGGCAAGACCCGCGCCCGCATGGGCCAGTGGGAGACGGTCCTGGTCGAGGCCGGTATCGAGCTCACGATCCGCAACGCCTCCGACGAGCCCGGGGTCGTGCTGATGGTGCTCTCGCCGCCTCCGGAGCCCAGCATCTGAGCTCACCGCGGGTTCAGCCGCGTCCCCGGCGCTCGCCCCACGACGAGCGCCAGCACGAACGCCACGGCGAACGCGGGCAGGCTCGCCCCCCAGGACCCCCCGAACAAGGGGAACGGCAGCCCGAGCGCGGTGACGGCACGCTCGACGGCGCCGGTCCACCATGCTGGCCCCAGCGGCACGCACCACTGATAGACGGCGAAGCCGGTCACCCACGGGATCACGGCGCGCCACCGCAGCCCCGGCACAGCCTCGTCGAAGAGGGCGGCCTCTCCGAATCGGCCGCGCCAGATGACCCCCCACTCGGCGAGGAACACGCCGAACAGCGGCACGAACACCGATCCGATCAAGAACAGGAAGGATTCGAAGGTGCCGGCAGCGTGATCGCCGATCGCGAGGGCGATCGCGAACCCCAGGGCTCCCACCCCGAGGATCAGCGGCCGCTGGCGCACCTCGGGACGCACGTTCTGGATCGAGACCGCGCTCGAGTAGATGTTCGCCATCGCCTGGTCGCTCTCCCCGGCGAGTAACACGAGCAGCACGACGGCCCCACCTGCGGTGGCGGCGATCGTCGTGCCGATGTCGAGCACGTCGGCGCCCGCGCCGGCGGCGAGCACGAGCAACGCCCCCAGGGCGTAGAACCACGCGTTGCCCGCGGCGTACGACCAGAACGTGCCGGCGAACGCGCCGCGCGGGCTCCGCGCGAACCGGTTGAAATCGGCCACGAGCGGGAGCCACGAGACCGGCATCGCGATCACCAGGTCGACCGCCAGCCAGAACGGGAGTCCGCCGGTGCCCGGCGCGCGCCAGACCGCGCCGAGGTCACCCACCGCCAGGACCCGCGCCGTGATCCACAGCGCCGCGGCTGCCACGACCCACGCCCCGAAGCGCTCGAGCCACCGCCGCACCGCGAAGACCGGGCCGGCGATCGCCAGCGCCGTGCACACGACCGCGACGATCGCCATCCAGACCACCGGCGCCTCGAGCCCGAGGAGATCGCCGCCGACGGCGTTGGCCACCCGGCCCATCGCCCAGAACTCGAACGCCGTCCAGCCGACCAACTGCACGAGGTTGATCGCGCTCGGCACGTAGGAGCCGCGCCGCCCGAGCACCGGGCGGAAGAGCACCATGCCCGGCACCCCCTCGCGCGCGCCTGCGAGCCCCACGAACGCGAGCGGGAGGCACCCGATCAGGCTCCCCACCACGATGGCCAGGAGCGCGCGCGGCAGGCCGAGCGCAGGGACGAGCAGCGCGCCGGACACGAGCACCAGCAACCCGATCGAGAGGTCGCCCCACAGGACCGCGAGGTCGAGCGAGCGGAGCCGCCTGAGCGCCGCCGGCACCGGACGGATACCCCACGCCGTCGCCCGGCGTTCGGGCGGTTCCTCGAGCTGCTCGGTGACCGGTGACATCGTCGCTTCCTCCGCCGGCATGACCCGGGTCAGGTTCGAAGGGTCGCCAGCTCCCGGCCGGCCTCTCAGCCCGGCGACACCGGGCTCCCCTGCTTCAGCCACCAACTGTACGGCAGTGCCCCGGCACGCGAACCATCCGAAAGAACCCCCCGCCGCCGCTCAAGTGCTCCCCCGAGCGCCCGATGTTGCGGAGGACATGCCGACACGCGCCGAACGACGCCCGCAGCGCCCGCAGGGGCGACCGCGCCGAGGCCGGGACATCCTCACCCCCCTCGTGGTGCTCACCGCGATCCTCGCGATGGGCCTCGTGGCGTACGGACAGGAGAGGACGGCGCGGATCAACCGCGAACAGACCGAGCACCTGCCGATCGCCGATGGGGTCGCGACCCGGGTCGGAGCGGCCCACCTCTACCTGGTGCAAGCGCTGGGCGGCGACCGTTCGGTCGACGTGGGCGTGGCGGTCTTCAGCCGGCTGACGGAGGCCACGCTCCTGGTGCAGTCCGCGCTCAACGGGGGCACGTCGCCCGCCGGCGACCCGGTCGACGCCGTCAGCGACCCCGCGCTCCGCGCCGACCTGCAGCTGCTCGGAGCACAGGTCGACAGCTTCCGGAGCCAGGCGACGGCGCGGCTGTTGCACCGCGAGAGCACCGGTCAGATCGGCACCCGGTCGGACCAGGAGCTCGACGGCCTCTACACGACCGTGATCTACCAGACGGCGCGCGTGACCAACGACCTCCAGCGGAGCGCGAAGATCCAGCGCGACCGTATCGAGCGGATCAACCTCGCGGTGCTCGCGATCCTCGCGATCCTGTTCGTCTGGGTGGTCGCGGTGGCCCGGCGCACCCGACGCACGATCGTGGACAAGAACGCCGAGCTCGAGATGCGGGTGGAAGAACGCACGGCCCAGCTCGCCAGGAGCGAGGCGCGTACCACCGCGATCGTGAACACGGCGGTCGACGCGATCATCACGATCGACGAGACCGGGCTGATCCGTTCGATCAACCCCGCGACCGAACGCATCTTCGGCTTCGATGAGCACGAGCTGATCGGTCAGAACGTGAACATGCTGATGTCCGTCGAGGACCGGATGCGGCACGACGACCATATCCGCCACTATGTGGACACCGGCGAGCAGCGAATCCTGGGGTCGGGCCGCGAGACGGTCGCGCGCCGCAAGGACGGCTCGGTCTTCCCGATCGACATCTCGGTGAGCGAGGCGAAGGTCGACGACGACCGGATGTTCGTGGGGCTGATCCGCGACATCACGGAGCGAAAGCGCGTCGAAGCCGAGCTGCAGGCGGCGAAGGCCGCGGCCGAGGAGGCCGCGACGCACGACCCGCTCACCGGCCTGTGGAACCACAACCGGATCATCGAGATCTTGATCGAGGAGATGTCGCGCGGCGACCGTCAGGGCCAGCCCGTGTCGCTGGCGATGCTCGATCTCGACCACTTCAAACACGTCAACGACACCCACGGCCACATCGTCGGCGACGAGGTGCTCCGCGAGATCGCCCGTCGGCTCGAGCACGCGGTCCGCGTGTACGACTCGGTGGGACGATTCGGGGGTGAGGAGTTCATGATCGTGCTCCCGGGCACCGACGCCGCCGAGGCGGCGCGGGCCGCCGAGCGCATCCGGACGGAGATCTCGCACGACCCGGTGATCACCACGGCGGGAACGCTGCAGGTCACGGGGAGCCTCGGGGTGGTCACGCACGTCGGCGAGCTGGTGGACGACGCCACCGCGCTGCTGGTGGCCGCCGACGGGGCGCTCTACGACGCGAAGGAGTCCGGGCGCGATCGCGTGACGGTGGCGGCGATGCAGCAGTCGAACTAGGCGCGCGACGCCCCGGGTCCGATCGCGATCACGTAGCGACGCAGCCCCTCCATCGCGCGGCCCATCAGCATCCGCATGACCGGGCGGTAGAGCCGGGCGGCGAGATCGCCCACGAGCGGCACCGCCAGCCGGATGTCCTCGGTCCACACGAACCGCGCGCCGCCTTCGACCGGGATCAACTCCCACGAGCCGTTGCCCGCCACGAGGCTCCCGTGGCGGATGTCGAGACGGCGCGGCGGATCCCACCCCGTCACCTCCATCGGTTCGGTGAACGCGGGGACGCCCGCGATCCGTGTCTTCACGGCCAGCCGGACCCCGATCCCCTCTCGATGGTCGGAGACGACGTCGACGCGGTCCGCGTCGAGCATCCACTCGGCTTGGCGCTCCCAGTCCATCAGCACCGCCCAGGCCTCCTCGGGCGGCACGGGGAGCACGATCTCGCGGCGCACCTGCATGGAACCACTGTACGGCCCGGCGTCGGGCCGAACCGATGCAGCTAGGCTGCGCGGCATGGGAACCCGGGGTGCGGCCGTCGCCGCGTCGATGGCGACCGCGGTGGAACGGCCGCCGATCGCGGCATCGGAGCTCGCCGCCGCCGTCACCGACGGTGGTGCCGGCGTCGCCTGGGAGGACGGCACGATCGTGTACGCCGGCCCCGCGGACGGGCTCCCGTGGGAACCCACGATCGGCGATCCCACTACGGGATGCATCGTGCCGGGGTTCGTGGACTGCCACGTGCACCTGCCGTTCATCGGGTGGCGAGACGATGAGTTCGAGGCCCGGCTGCGGGGGGTTTCCTACCAGGAGCTGCACGGTCAGGAAGGCGGGATCTTCCGATCGAGCCGGATGCTGCGCGGGGCCGACGACGACGAGGTGCTCGCGTTCTGCCGTCCGTTGCTCGCCGAGATGCTCGCGCACGGCACCACCGCGCTCGAGCTGAAGACGGGCTACGGGCTCGGGGTGGAAGAAGAGATCCGCCAGGCGCGCCTGGCGCGGCGCCTGGCGGCCGAGACCGGGCAGACCTGCTCGGTGACGCTGCTCGCCTGTCACGCCCTCCCCGAGGGGTGGGCGCGCCCGGACTGGGTCCGCGCAGCAACCGAGGAACTGATCCCGCGCGCCGCAGCCGACGGCCTCATCGACGCCGTCGATATCTACGTCGAGGACATCGCCTTCTCGCTCACGGACCTCGAGGCGGTCGCGACGGCCACCGAGGCGACCGGCCTCCCCTTGCGCGTGCACGCCGACCAGCTCGGGCACACGGGGGCGGCCGCGCGGGCGGCCGAGCTCGGCGCGCGGAGCGCCGATCACCTCAACCACACCGACGCCGCGGGAGCCGGCGCGCTGGCCGCGCACGGAACCGTCGCCGTGCTGCTTCCCGCCTCGACCTTCTTCCTGCGGGCGCAGCCCGCCGACGTCGCGGCGCTCCGGAACGCCGATGCCGCCATCGCGATCGCCACCGACTTCAACCCCGGCACGTCGCCGGTGTGCTCGATGCCGGAAGCGATCGCGATGGCGAGCACGGTCTACGGGCTCGCGCCGCTCGAGGCGCTCACCGCCACCACGGCGAACCCGGCCCACGTGCTCGGCCTCGGCGGAAGCATCGGGACGCTCGCTCCGGGGATGCGGGCGGACCTGCTGCTGCTCGACGCCCCGAGGTTCGCCTCCGTCCCGTACCGGCCCGGGCACAACCCCGTCCTCGGCGTGATCATGGGCGGCGACGTCGTCGCCGAAGGCCCCCCTACGCCAGCGGCCCGGTAACGGCTTCGGCCGCCCGCACCAGCGCGCCCGATCGCACGAGCGCGATCGCGTCGGCGATGTCGGGCCCGAACTCGCGATCGGCCTCGAAGAACGGCACCGAGGCGCGGATCGCGTCATGCACGGCCCGGGTGGCGGGCCCGGGCAGGAGCGGGCGCCGCAGGTCGAGCGCCTGCGCCGCCCCGAGCGCCTCGAGCGCGAGCACCGTCTCGGCGTTCGTGACCACCTCCCGCGCGTGGCGTGCCGCCGTCATCCCCATGCTCACGTGGTCTTCCTGGCCGGCGCTGGAGGGGATCGAATCGATCGAGGCCGGGTGCGCGAGCGACTTGGACTCCGATACCAACGAGGCCGCCGTGTACTGCACGAGCATGAACCCGGAGTTCAAGCCGCTCCCGTGCACGAGGAACGCGGGCAGGCCGTTCGACTGCTTCACGTCCAGGAGCCGGTACAGGCGCCGCTCGCTGATCGAGGCGAGCGAGACGAGCGAGGCAGCCAGCGCGTCGAGCGCGATCGCGACCGGCGCCCCGTGGAAGTTCCCGCCGCTGCGCACCTCGCGGTCGTCGGGCAGCACGATCGGGTTGTCGCTCACGCTGTTGCACTCGATCGCGAGGACCCCGTTCACGAAGCCGAGCACATCGCGCGTGGCCCCGTGCACCTGGGGCGCGCACCGCAAGGAGTAGGCGTCCTGCACGAGGTGCGGGCTGTCGCGGTGCGACTCACGGATCGGGGAGTCGGCGAGCAGACGCCGCAGGTTCGCGGCACTCGCCCCCTGTCCCGGATGGGGCCGGAGCCGCTGGAGCCGCTCGTCGAAGGGAGCGTCGGTGCCGAGCGCTGCCTCGATCGTCATCGCCGCCACGACGTCGGCGGTGCGCGCAAGCGAAGCCGCGCGGACGGCCGCCAGTACGCCCACCGACAGCATCCCTTGGGTGCCGTTCACGAGCGCGAGGCCCTCCTTGGCTTCCAGCGAGAGCGGCTCGAGCCCCGCCCGGCGCATCGCGACCGGCGCGGGCTCCAGCCCTCCTTCGGGCGAGAGCACGTTCCCGAGCCCGATCAGGGGAAGGGCGAGGTTCGCGAGCGGGGCGAGGTCGCCCGAGGCCCCGAGCGACCCTTGCTGGGGCACCGCGGGGATCACGTCCTGGTTCAGCATCTCGACCATCAGGTCGATCACGACAGGCCGCACGCCCGAATAGCCGAGCGCGAGCACATGCGCCCGCAGCAGGAGCATCGCCCTGGCCTCCTCGCGGCTGAGGGGCGGGCCCACTGCGGTGGCGTGCGACCGGACGATGCCGTGTTGGAGCTCGGCCGCTTGCTCAGGCTCGATCCGCACGTCGGCGAGGGAGCCGAAGCCGGTCGTGACCCCGTAGATCGTCGCGCCCGACTCGACCGCCGTGCGGATCACGTCTCGCGCCACGTCGACGCGCGCACGCGCCGCGGCGGGGAAGGAGACCGGGGCGCCATCCGCGACGGCCACCACGTCGGCGAGCGTCAGCGGTTCCCCGACAGCGACGGTCATGGCGAGCAGGCTACCTCGCCCGTGTGGGCGCCGCGCGCGGGCGCTGCCGCCCGGCCGGGCGAGCGCCCGGTGCTCACAAGGCTCGGACCGGCAGGTGCGTCTCCACGGCGCCCCCGCCCGCCTGTGTGACGCGATACGCGCCCGCGCGCGGGTCAGACGCGACCGCCTCGACCAGCTGCGTGCCGGAGAAATGCACGGCCGCGAAGTCGTCGCACGCGATCGCGTCGGGCAGCTCCCCGCTCGCGATCAGACGGTGCAGGCCGGGCCGGCGCTCCGGCTCCCCGTGGTAGTGCGGGCAGAAGCTCCCCGGCAGGAACCCGAGCCCGTCGCCGAGCGCGTCGGCGCGGCCGATCCCGTAGGAGTCCGTGCTCGACGCCTCGAACCAGCAGTTCGCGCCGGCGCTCACACCGCAGAGCACGACGCCGCCGTCCCAGGCCGCACGGAGCGCGGTGTCCACTCCGTGGTGGCGCCAGATCGCCAGCATGTTCGCCGTGTTCCCTCCGCCCACGTAGATCACGTCCTGCTCGCCGAGGAAGGCGCCGATGTCGGCCACCCGCCGCTCGAAGAGCGTGAGCAGCGATGGCACCCACCCTCGAGAGGCACAGGCGACCTCGAAGTGGGTCACGTAGGAGGCGGCGTCGCCCGAGGCCGTGGGCACGAAACACACCCGGGGGTTCGCCGCGCCCGTGAGATCGGTGACGAAGCGATCGAGCCCGGTGTCGTCGTCGGAGAACCCGCCGCCGCCCATCGCCACGAT
>JBDTNY010000038.1:0-14432 GCA_039933515.1 Actinomycetota bacterium | reverse complement strand
CCTCGCGCTCCTCCCGGGTGGTGATCCGCAGCGGTTCGACCGAGTGGATCCGGAACGGCTCGATGATCGTGTGGAACTCGGGCGAGGTCATGGCGCGAGCGTACCCCCGCGTGCCCGTCAGGAGGCGACGCCGTGCGAGCCGCCCGGCGTCGGGTTGCGCGCCGGCGATCCCCTGGCTACGCTCGCCCGCAGGTCAGCCCGTGGGATCAGCCCGCTCCCAACCGACGGAACGAGAGGCGGTGCTCCATGCGGAGGGTATGGTCGGCGGTCGTCGCCGCGACGCTCATGGTGTCCATGCTCGAAGGCGGCATCCTCGTGGCCCGCGCAGACTACGCGCCCACTCCCTCCTACTACCTCGCGCTCGGCGACTCGATGGCGGCGGGCTTCCAACCCGGCAAGGGCGAGACCCGCGGGTACGTCGGCGACCTGTGGCGACGCATGCGAGAGCAGATCCCGGGGCTCAGTCTTCGCAACGTCGGCTGCGCGGGCGAGACGAGCGGCTCGATGATCACCGGGAAGCACTCGCCCTGCCATTACGTGGCGGGGTCCCAGCTCGACGCGGCGGTCGCCTTCCTCGGAGCGCACTCGGGCGAGGTCGCGTTCATCACGATCGACGTCGGCGGGAACGACCTCCTCTACCGATGCGCCGACGGGCGGACGGGTCTGATCGACCGGACGTGCGTGGTCGACCTGCTCCCCAGGCTGCAGACCAGGCTGACGAGCATCGTCGGTGCCTTGGCGGGCGCGGCCCCGGGCGTGCCGATCGTGGCCATGACGTACTACGACCCGTTCCTCGGCCTCTGGGGCCTTGTCCCGGGAGGTCGTCATCTGGCGCGAGTCGACCAGCGAGCCTGGGCGGTGTTCGACGCAGGGCTCGCGACCGCGTACGGGGACGCCGGAGCCGCGGTGGCGGACGTGGCGGCCACCTTCCGGATCGACGACTTCACCGACACCGTCGTGGTGCCCGGCCGCGGTCGCATCCCCGTGAACGTGGCCCTCGCCTGCCGGTGGACGTGGTTCTGCTCGCCGGAGTTCTTCGGCGACCCACACCCGAACCGGATCGGCTATATGAAGGTCGCGCGCACGTTCTACCGGGAGCTCCTGGGTCTATCGCCGTAACGGTTCCAGGGCTCTCGTCAGTGGCCGGTCGCTCGAGAGCGTCGCCCCGGTCGCTCTTTGACGGCGTGGTGCATGCCTAGTTGGATGAGTGCCATGCTGACTGCCCCGCTCGCGCAAGCGGCCGACTGGACCACCGGCGTGTGGTGGCGCGACGCCGCCCTCGGGATGGGGGTCATGTTGGTGGTGGCGCTCGGGGTGTCGGTCGCCACGAGCCGCTATGTCCGTCGCCAGCAGCGTGCCGCCGAGCGCGCGGGCGACGACCCGGTGGAGGGCCGTCGCGCCCGACGTCGCGCGACCGTCGTCGGGTTGATCGGCGGAACCGTCCAGATCGTCCTGTGGTTCGTCGTACTCCTGATGATCATGGCGAAGCTCGGCGTGCCGCTCGGGCCGCTGGTCGCGAGCGCCGGCGTCGTCGGTGTGGCGCTCGGCTTCGGCGCGCAGACCGTCGTGAAGGACACGCTCTCCGGGCTCTTCATCGCGCTCGAGGGCCAGTTCGACGTGGGCGATGCACTCGACCTGCAGACCGAGGGTGGACCGGTGAGCGGCACGGTGGAGGGGCTGACCTTGCGGGTCACCACCGTGCGCCAGTACGACGGCACGTTGTCGGTCGTGCCGAACGGCTCGATCCAGGTGACCAGCAACAAGACCCGCGGGTGGGGGCGCGCGATCGTGGACGTGCGGGTGGCGCTCTCCGAGGATCCCGATCGCGTGCGCCTCATGCTCGAGCAGCTCTTCGTGGAGATCGCCGACGCCGAGCCGCTCGACGGTTGGCTGCGTGGCTCGCCCAAGGTGCTGGGCGTGACCGAGCTCACCGACGTGGCTCAGGTGATCCGGGCGGTCGCGGAGACGCAACCGAACCACCGTTTCGACACGGAGCGGTACCTGCGGGAGCGGATCTCGGCGCGGATGACCGAACAGGGGATCAGGGTGCCGCCGATCTCCCCGTCGCGCGCGCGCGGCGCAGGGCTCTAGACGCAGGCTGCCCGAGGCCCCGGCCCCGGGAACCGCGCGGCGATGCTAGGAGCAGTCGCCGGGATCGGGGCGATCGATCCGCGCCGGGCCTGCGGCCGGCACCCCGAAGAACGTCGCGTAAACGACGGTCGTGACGCTACCCTCATTCACGGCGTTCGCTTCGTCGATCGGCCACTCGAAGAAGGTGTCTCCCGCGTGGTACGTGCGCTCTCGACAGGCACCTCCGGCAACGCGCTCGCGGTAGATGGTGAGTTCGCCCGACTGCACCGTGACGACGGTCAGCCCCGGGTGCGAGTGCCATCCAGACGTTGATCCCGCCGGGAACGTGTTCTGCGCGGTGACGACGTCGGTTCCTTCGACCGCCTTGATCTTGACGGTGTGATGAACCCGCCCCTGGGCGAGGAGCGCGCTCAAGGCGCCTCCCGTCCCCGGGGTGGCCGAGACGAATGCCGGCACTGCCACCATCGTTGCCACGCCGATCGAGCTCGTGATGAGCGCCAGGCCGATCCGGCGCATGATGCGTGGTTCCTTGATCATGACGACCTTCCTCACTGCGGGCGCTGGGTGGTTGCACCACATGTGGCGGCCGGCCGGAGGGCCACGGGCTGAGCCGACGCTGATTCGGCCTTTCACGGTGCCACCGGGTTCCACGGGCCCGAGGACCAGAGCACGCCCGGGACGACGCCACGGTGGGTACCGTCGGGTCGGATCGTGGCCGGCAGCTGAGGGAGGTGCAGGAGCCGACCGGCCATCTGGACGAGGGCGCGTGCATGATCCTCGGCCGCCGCCGCATCGCCGGTGAGCAGGTAGGCGAGCCTGAGCGCCTCGGTCGCGTGCGGGGCGCAGAGCTCGGAGAGAACGCCGCCCTCGACCCTGATCGGTTCGCCGCTCGTTCGCATCCCTACTCCCTGATCCCTTCAACGTACGAGGGGTGGGGTTGGTATCGGTCGGGCTCGCGATCGCCGGGCACCGTCGCCGCGCTAGCATGACCCTATGTCCGCAGATGCGCCACCCCTGGACTCGGTCGAGGCCCTGCAGACCGCTCTGGGTGAGCATGCCTATCTCGCCGATCGCGGGCTCGCCACCGCGATCTACCTCTCGCTGTCGCTCGGCAAGCCGCTGCTGCTCGAGGGCGAGGCCGGGGTCGGCAAGACCGAGGTCGCGAAGGTGCTCTCGGAGTTGCTCGGCCGCAACCTGATCCGGCTGCAGTGCTACGAGGGGATCGACGCGAACCAGGCGCTGTACGAGTGGAACTACTCGCGGCAGCTGATCGCCGTGCGCGCGATGGACGCACAGGTCGCCGAGACTCACGTCGAGGACCTGTTCGGTCCCGAGTTCCTCGTGGAGCGGCCGCTGCTGGCGGCGATCCGCGCGGGGGACCGGGCCGTGCTGCTCGTGGACGAGCTCGACCGCGCCGACGACGAGTTCGAGGCGTTCCTGCTCGAGATCCTGAGCGAGTTCGCGGTGACGATCCCCGAGGTCGGCCGAGTCGCCGCCCTGACCCCGCCAGCGGTGATCGTGACCTCGAACCGCACGCGCGAGCTGCACGACGCGTTGAAGCGCCGCTGCCTGTACCACTGGATCGACCATCCCGCGCTGGAGCGCGAGATCGAGATCGTGCGAGCGCGGGCTCCGCACGTCGGGCCGGCGCTCGCGCGCGACGTCGCCGAGGCCGTGATGCGTCTGCGCGAGATGGATCTCGCCAAGCTCCCCGGCGTCGCCGAGACGATCGACTGGGCGAACGCGCTCGCGTTCCTGGGCACCGAACGGCTCGACCCGAAGGCAGCAGCAGATACGCTCGGCGCGGTCGTGAAGGACCATGAGGATCAGGAGTTGGTCACCGCGCGCCTCGCCGACGTCGTCGGCGGGACCGATGGCTGACCGTGGTGCCGTTCCCGAGGCCCCGCTCGGCCCGCTGATCGAGTTCGCGCGTGATCTGCGCGCGCGGGGCTTGCCGGTAGGGACAGGCCGAAGCCTCACCTTCTGCCGGGCGGTGGCGGCGCTCGGACTCGTCGACCGTGAGGCGCTCTACTGGGCCGGCCGCACGTCGATGGTCGCCCGCAAGGAAGACCTCGAGACCTATGACGCGGCGTTCGACGAGTGGTTCCGCTCGATGGGCGCCGATACCGAGCTGCGCATCGAGCTGGCGATCCCCGGCGTGCCCGAGGACGGCGCAGACCCCGATCGGGGCGAGCAGCCGGTCACCACCGAAGTCACGCTCGGCTCGGCAGCGGCGGAATGGAACGGGGTCGGTGATGACGACGAGAGCTCCGACGAGGAAGCCTCGATCAGGATCGTTGCCAGCGGCACCGAGGTGCTGCGCGAGAAATCGTTCGCCGAGCTCTCCGACGCCGAACGCGCCCGCGTCGCTTCGCTGATCCGGAGGATCTCCGTGGCGGTGCCGACGCAGCGGACCAGGCGCACCCGCGCGGCGGGAAGCGGCGCGATCTTCGACATGCGTCGCACGCTCCGGCGGTCACTCCGCACGCAGGGCGAGCCGTTCGACCGAGCGTGGCGCGCGCGGAAGTCGCGCTCGAGACCGCTCGTCTTGATCCTCGATGTGAGCGGCTCGATGGCACCCTACGCACGCGCTTTGATGCAGTTCGCCTATGCGGCGATGGCGACGGGCCGACGGGTGGAGACCTTCTGCTTCGGGACGCGGCTCACGCGGATCACGCGCACCCTTCGGACGAAGGATCCCGACCGGGCGCTCCACGAGATCGGCACACAGGTCGAGGACTGGGAGGGCGGCACACGGATCGGCGAGTCGCTGAAGACCTTGCTCGACGGCTGGAGTCAGCGGTCGGCGCTCCGCGGGGCGGTCGTGGTTCTGTGCTCGGACGGCCTCGAGCGCGGCGATCCCGAACTGCTTGGCGCTCAGATGGCGCGCCTGCGCCGGCTCGCCCATCGGGTCGTGTGGGTGAACCCGTTGAAGGGCTCCCCGAGGTACGAGCCGCTCGCGCGAGGGATGGTTGCGGCGCTGCCGAGCGTCGACGTCTTCTTGTCGGGGCACAACCTGGAGAGCCTCGAGGAGCTCGGTCGGGCGCTCGGTCATGAGCACGGCCGGCGCTGACGTACCCTGAGGGGATGCGTGACGACGACGAGTTGATCCGGGCCTACGAGACCGAGCTCTCGACGCAGACCCCGACCCGCCGGGCGAACCGTGGGTTCTGGCTGGTGCTCGGCACGTTGATCCTCGCTTCGATCCTGATGCTCGTCGAGATCTTCGCGAACCGGCCGATCGCGAACACGATCGGGCATGCGCAGTATTCGCTCCGCGTGGCCCAGGCCGGCGCCGATCGGGCGATCGCGGAGCGCGGCACGTTCGCCGGCGCCGACGCAGAAGGCCTGACCTCCAGCGGGATCGGCGACGCCGACGGGCTGACCTTCGTTGGGCCCGACCAGCCTTCCCAAGGCCTGGACTCGATCAGCGTGTATGCGTCGGGGACCGAGTGGGCGGCGGCGGTCACCGCGGAGCCGAACGCCTGCTTCTACCTGCGGCTCCGTGTCGGCGAAGACGTCCGTTACGGCGTCGGCACGGTGTGCACGGCGGAGGAAGCGCGCTCGGCCACCGATCCGCGCTGGTAGGTCAGCCGGCCGGCGGCGGCGGCATCGGGGGTATCTCCCCGGGAGAGATCCACGGCGCCGGCGGCGCCGACGCAGCCCCGGCCGACCCCTTGGTCACGACGCACGTACGTCCGACCCGGTCGCCCACCCGGCGCTTGGTCGGCCCGCCCGACCAGATCACGATCGCCCCCAGGAAGTACGGAACGACGTAGGGGAATCCATCGACGATCCGGAGCACATTGCGCACGGCCGCCTCGCCTAACCCGATGCGGGAGCCGTCGGGGCGCACGACCCGGATGCCGAGCGCGAGCTTGCCGACCGTCGCGCCGAGCGTGCCTTCCATCACGATGAAGTAGGCGAACCAGATCAACTCGTAGACCACGAACCTGGCTCCGGCGATCTCCCACCGGTCGCCGCCCATCTGCAGCGTCATGCCGAAGTGCGTCGGTCCGGCGTTCGCGAGCGTTCGCTCCATCAGGGGGATCGACCACGCGAGCGAGACCCCCGCGTCGACGAGGATCGCCAAGAAGCGTCTGCCGACTCCGACGTAGCTCATCTGGGGTCCTCCGGTCGCGGGAAGTCCGCGCGTCTCGCGCAGGACCGTATGGCCGACAGGGAGCGAGGTCAAGGACGCCACCCAGACCCTTGGTGCTGCAAGGCGGATGCGTGATTCAAGCGGGAAGCTCCGGCTGCCGATGTACTAGTCCATGCGGGGGATACGGACCACGGGCGCCGCGAGCGCGATGATCGGACTGGCGACGGCGACGGCGCTCGCATCGGCACCGGTGCCGGCCACGGCCGCGCCGCAAGCTCACCGCACGCAGACCACCCAGACGATCGCACCCGGCCTGACGCTCACGCGGATCACCGATGCGGCGGGCCCCTACATGCTCCGCGTGCTCACGATCGATCCTTCGAAGCCGCTCACGATCGATATCGCCACGGCCGGCGCCATCGGGTCGTACGCCAAACCGAGCGTCGTCGGCGACTCCCGGGGAGCGCTCGCCGCGATCAACGGCGACTTCTCCGTCAACCCTGGCCGGCCGCTCCACCCGTTCGCCGAAGACGGTTCGCTGCGGGAGCTCGGGCTGCAGAACGGCGCCAGCTTCGCGATCTCCAAGGACGAACAGCAGGTGTTCATCGACAAGCGGGCCGCGGCCGTGACGGGCCGCGACGTGACGACGAAGAAAGGCTTCAAGGTCACCGAGTTCAACACCGCCGACCCCAAGGGGGGCGATGTAGTGGGCTACACCGCGTACGGCGGGAGCGGCTCGCGTCCCCCGAAGGATGCATGCGCGGTTCGACTGCGGGCCGCGGGCAAGATGCGGTTCGGCAAGAACGGGATCGGGGTCAGGCGCGACTTCACGGTGGTGCGCACACGCTGCTCGGCGACCGCGATGGCGATGCGCGCCGGCACCACCGTCCTGGCCTCGCACCTGATCGGTGCCGGCGCCACGCTCTTGAAGACGATGAAGCGGGGCCACGTCGTTCGCCTGCGGTGGTCGTTCGGATGGAGCGGCGTCATGGACACGGTCGGAGGCATGCCTTTGCTCGTCGAGGCGGGCTACCCGGTGGCGCCCTCGTCATGCAGCTCGTACTTCTGCTCCCGGAACCCACGCACGGGCATCGGCGTCACCGCCGACGGCAAGATCCTGCTGGTGACCGTCGACGGGCGCAAGAACAGCTCGGTGGGCATGACGCTGATCGGGTTCGCGAAGTACATGGTGCAGCTGGGGGCCACGTACGCGGTCAACCTCGATGGCGGCGGCGGCTCGACGATGTGGGTGAACGGCCAAGGGGTGGTGAACGACCCCTCCGACTCATCCGGCGAACGGCCCGTGACCAACACGGTGCTCGTGCTCCCGGGCGCAGACCCCGGTGAGCCGGCCGCGATGCTTGGACCTCAGTACCGGCTGCCCGGGATCGAGACGAGCGTGCCGCTCGCCTCGACCGACGAGGCGCGCCTGGCGGCATCGCTGTCCGCCACCGACCCGGGTTCCTTCGGAGGGCTCATCGACGCGCTCGTTGGCGGAGACTTCGGCGATCAGGGCGCGCTTCCGCCGTCGTTCCTCAGGTACGCCCGGGTCTTCCGTTCCGCGGCCTGACTCTGGGCCCGGTCACCCCTCGATCGTGAAGGTGTCCCAGATCTGCTCGCATCCGGGCCGCACGTCCTGCTGGTCCGCAGCCGTGTACTGACACTGGATGTTCCACTGCTGGGTGCCTCGAAAGACCAGCACCATGTCGGTGATGAGGTCGTCGTTCGCCGACGGGGAGGTGAAGCTCACCTTGTAGCCCGACAGCCCGGCGATCGTCGTGGGCGCGAGGGGCTCGGTCAGCGTTCCGTTGGCTTGGGCGACCGTCGAGGTGAAGAGCTGGTCGAGCTCGGCACGCAGATCGGCCTCCGATACGCCCGCCACGTCCTTCTGCAAGGCGTACTCGGTCACGATCACACCGCTGGCGCCCGGATCGGCGCCGAAGGACTCCGTCCACTGCACGTCGCCGGAGTTCACCTGGAAGGTGGCGGGGCCCAACGACTTCCAGTCACTGGGGTAGTCGAACGCCAACCCGTGACCGGCGAAGCTTCCGATCTCCGCGTTGGACGAGTTGTTCGTGCCTTCGTCGTTGCCGCCCAGCGACATGACGATGAACAGGGCGACCACGGCGACGATCAGCCCCCCGGCGATCCACAATCCCGTGCGCGAGCGGGCGGGAGGCGCGGCGCCAACCGCAGGCATGGGCGCATCCGAGGGTGGAGGAACGGGCATGCCGGGGAGGTCGTTCGCGGCATCCGCGATCGGAGCCGGTACGTCAGGCACGCCCGGCACGGTCGGATCCGTAGGGTCGTCCGTTCCGGGTGTGGTGGGCTCGTCGGTCATCGGGTTCCCTCCGGGTGATAGGCGCGGTCCAACAGCTGGATCGGATGCACGATCTCGACGTCGTCGCCGAGGGACCGCAGGCCCGCGTGCAGCTGCATCGTACAGCCGGGGTTCGCGCTGGCCAGGGCCTCAGCGCCGGTGCGGTGGATCGCCAGCGCCTTCTCGTCGCGCAGGCGGCCGGAGAGCTCCGGCTCGGTGAGCGCGTACAGGCCGGCGGCCCCGCAGCACCGGTCGCCGTTCGCGATCTCGACGACCTCGAGACCCGGGATCGTGGCGAGCACCCGGCGCGGTTCGTCGTGGATCAGCTGCGCGCGCAAGGCATGGCACGCGTCATGGTAGGCGACCCGAAGGGGGCCGAGGCCCCGGACCGGCCGCTCGAACCCTTCCTCGTCCAGGAACGCGATGGCGTCCCGCACGGGGAGCTCACGGCCCTCGGTCAGCTCACCGTACGTCGTCATGTGGGCGCCGCACCCGGCGGCGTTCACGATCACGTGATCGACACCCGCGAACGCCTCGACGTTGCGCGCGGCGAGCCGCCGGGCGGTGTCGAGCCTGCCGTTGTGCGCCTGCAGGGCGCCGCAGCAGCGCTGGTCGCGCGGCACCTCGACGCGCCAGCCGTTGCGGGCGAGCACGCGGATCGTGGCCCGGTTCACCTCGCGGAACCATCGGTCCTGGACACAGCCGCGCAGGAGCGCGACCGTCCCACGGGTCGCGACCCCGGCGGGCGGCTCGGTCACGCGCGGGAGCCTCCGCAGCCGTTCGCTCGGCCGGGGGGCGATCGCCCGGATACGGCGGGGGAGCGCCCAGGTGACCGCCGGCTGGACGACTGCGGCGAGCCAGAGCAGCTTCGGGTTCGGCAACAGGAAGTCGAGGCCCGCGCGCCGCAGCGCCCGGTCCCAACGGCCCCGGCGCGGCTCGATCTGGGCCCGCGCGGCCTCCATCATCCGGCCGAACGGCGCGTGCGAGGGGCAGATGTCCTCGCACGCACGGCAGACGAGACAGAGGTCCATCGCCTCGCCGAAGGCATCGTCGATCTCGGCGCGGCCCTCCGAGACCGCCCGCATCGCGGCGATCCGTCCGCGCGGCGAGGCGGATTCCTCGCCGGTGAGGCGGTACGTGGGGCAGTGCGGGAGGCAGAGACCGCACGCCACGCAGGTATCGAGGTCGACGGGATCAGGGGCATCGCCCGGACCCCATCCCGGGATGGCGCCCTCGAGCGGGCCGGCGAACCGCGTGCCGAGGGGAAGCTCGGCGCCGAGGACATCGGGGAGGGCCGGGTCGGGGGTCATCCCGCCGATTCTCACACGTGAGCGGGGCCAGCTAGGCTCCCCGCCATGTCGAACCTGCGCCCGTCGCTGAAGGCATCCTCATTCACCGAGTCGGTGATCCGCGACATGACGCGGCTCGCGAACCACCACGGCGCGGTGAATCTGGGCCAGGGGTTCCCCGACTTCGCGGCGCCGGCGGCCCTGAAGGAGGCGGCCGCGCAGGCGATCGCCGAGGACCACAACCAGTACCCGATCACGTGGGGCGTGCCGGCGTTCCGAGAGGCGATCGCGGCGAAGTACCTCCGCGACTACGGCATGGCGATCGACCCTGAGACCGAGGTCTGCGTCACGTGCGGTTCGACCGAGGCGATGATCGCGACGATGCTCGGCGTGCTCGACCCGGGCGACGAGGTCGTGGTCTTCGAGCCCTTCTACGAGAACTACCGGCCCGACGCCATCCTGAGCGGCGCGGTTCCGCGGCTCGTGACGCTCCGCCCTCCGGATTGGGGGTTCGACGAGGCGGAGCTGCGCGCGGCGTTCTCCGATCGGACGCGCGCCGTGATCGTCAACTCGCCGAACAACCCGACCGGCAAGGTCTTCTCGCGGGTGGAGCTCGAGACGATCGCGGCGCTCTGCGTGCGGCACGACGTCGTCGCGGTTACGGACGAGATCTACGAGCACATCCTGTACGACGGCGCCGTGCACATCCCGATGGCGACGATCCCCGGGATGGAGGACCGCACCGTCACGATCAGCGCCTTGTCGAAGACGTACTCGGTCACGGGGTGGCGCGTGGGGTGGGCGATCGCGCCGACCTCGCTGATGGCGGGGATCCGGCCGGTGCACGACTTCCTGACGGTGGCGGCCGCGGCCCCGCTTCAGGTGGCGGGCATCACGGCGCTCTCGCTGCCGTCCTCCTACTACGGGGAGATGGCGGCAGGGTACGCAGCTCGCCGCGAGACGATGATGCGGATCCTCGTCGACGCCGGCTTCAAGGCGCAGGCACCGTCGGGCGCCTACTACGTGATGGCCAACTGCTCATATCTCGGGATGGGTGACGACGTCGCGACCGCCCAGCACCTCGTGGAGCACGCCGGGGTCGCGGCCGTCCCGGGCTCGTCCTTCTTCAGCGATCCCGCCGAAGGTTCCCACCTGCTGCGGTTCGCGTTCTGCAAGGAGCTCGCGACGCTGGAGGCCGCCGGAGATCGCCTGCGGGCGGTCAGCCCGGCCTGACGTCTCGCACGTGCGTTGGTGGTGGCCGAGCTCCCCGGTCACCGGGACGAGTGCACGAAGCCCACGACGCCCACGAAGCCCACGAAGCCCAGGACGCCCGCGATGAGCGGATCGACCGGCGGTTCACCGGTCGCCCGGCTATGGCAGTTCAAGCGCGTCCAGGAAGTCGAGCTCGCCCGGGGAGTGTCCACACTCGGTGAGATAGCGAGCGAGCTCGCTGCGGTGTTGCGTCCCGTGGTTCACGACGTGGGCGAGGATCAGCCAGCGGGGCGCCGCGAAGTCCTCGCCGATCGCTAACGACTGGCCCAACCCCGCCGCGTCGAGCGACTCCACGTAGTGCCGCATCCGACCGTCCTCTTCGATGCAGAACGCATGGATCGCGCGGAGGTCGTCGAGCACGAACCCGTGATCCCACACGTAGGTCTCGCCGACGTCGTTCCCGATGCAGAACTGGCGCCAGCTCCAGTCCACGTCGACGAGGTGTCGGAGCGTCGTGAAGGCGCTGCCGTGGTCGAGGTTCGCCGTTCTCCGAAGCTCCTCATCCGACAACCCGTCCGCCGTCGTCAAGATCCGGTCGTTCGCCCACGCGTGGAATCGAACGAAGGCGAGCAGGGTGTCGGTATCCACGCCGCATCCTACGTCGGCGACCTCGCTCAGATCCCGCCCCAGAACCGCCCGGGCGACATGATGCCCGCCGGATCGAACGCGACCTTGAGCCGGCGATGGACCTCGGGCGCAGCGACGGCGGTGTCCCCGAGCCCCCCCGGCCCTCGCACCACGGGCGCGATCCCACCGAGCTGCGCGGCGATCGTCCGGATCCGGGCGAGCTCGTCCCCGTCGGCGGCCCCGATCCACGTGAGCCCGACCCCTGCGAGCGCGGTCCACGTGGAGGCGTCCGACACCATCTCGCCCAGCCGCGACGGCGGAACCGCTGCTTCCACGACGATCGGCGCGTCGGGCCAGGTCAACTCGGACGAGGGGACGGACGTCATGTCGCCGACCGCGGAGGCCGCGACCGACTGCTCCTCGATCTCGGCGGGCCATCCCTCGAGCCGAAGTATCACGCGATCGGGCTCCGCGACGACGGCCGCCGGCAGCGGCACCTCGGCAAGCAGGGCTTCCGCCAGCTCAAGACCGCCCGCCGGCGTCACGAGCGTCGCGGTCGCCGCCGGGAGAGGGCGGACCTTCAGGGCCACCTGCACGATCACGCCGAGCGAGCCGAGCGAACCGGTCGCGAGTCGGTGCACGTCGTAGCCGGTCACGTTCTTCACGGTGCGTGCACCGGAGCGCACGAGGCGGCCGTCGCCGGTCGCGAGCTCCAACTCGGCCACCGTGTCGCGCATCAGGCCGACCCTCAGCCGGCGCGTCGACGAGATGCCCGCGGCGATGACTCCGCCGACGGTCGCGTCGGCCGGCGCGTCGACCGGCCACTCTTGGCCATACTCCGAAAGCATCGCGGCGAGGTCGCCGACGCGCATCCCGGCCCCGACGACCGCGAGCATCTCGGCGGGGTCGTACGCGACGACCTGGTCGAGCATCGTGGTCCACAGCTCGGCGTCGACCTCGGTCGGGTTCCCGCGGTCCATGTGACGCCGGCCGCCGACCGGGAGTACGCGGGTGCCCGCCGCGCTCGCCTCGCGGAGCGCCTCGGCCACGTCGGCCTTCGTGTGGGGGTGGATCAGATCCACGTGCCCTCCGGCAGGGTGTCCGCCGCGGCCGCGGCGTCGTCGGTGTTGGCGGCCGCCAGCGCGAACTCGCCGCACCGCGCGCCGTCCGGCAAAACCTTCTTCGGGTTCATGCGGCCGTCGGGATCGAAGGCCGCCCGCACGCAGGCCTGGGCATCGAGGTCCGCCTTGCCGAACATCAGCGGCATGAAGTCGCGTTTCTCGAGGCCGATCCCGTGCTCGCCGCTCAGGGCTCCGCCGGCCTCGACGCACATCCGGACCAGCTCGTCGCTCGCACGCAGGACGCGCTCGAGCGTGCCGGGCACGCTCCGGTCGAACGAGAACAGCGGGTGCAGGTTCCCGTCGCCGGCGTGGAAGACGTTCGTCACGATCAGGTCGTGGCGCTCGGCGATGCGGTACACGCCGGCGAGGATCTCGACGAGCTTCGCGCGCGGGACCACGCAGTCGTGCAGATGGTAGTGCGGCGCGATCCGGGCGATCGCGCCGAACGCGGACTTCCGCCCTTTCCACAGGAGCGCTCGCTCGGCTGCGTCGGCCGCCACGCGGACCGTGCCGACGCGGTTCGCGGTCGCGGCCGCCTCGACCTCGCGGGCCTGCGCCTCGACGCCCGCCGCAAGGCCGTCGAGCTCGACCAGCAACACCGCCGCCGCGTCGGTCGGATAGCCCGCGTGCGCGAATGCCTCCACGGCGCGGACGATGCCCTGGTCCATCATCTCCAGCGCGGCCGGGATCACGCCGCTCGCGATGATGTCCGAGACGGTGGCGGCGCAGTCCTCGACCGTCGGGAAGTCCAGCAGCATCGTGCGGATCGCCGGCGGGATCGGGGTGAGACGCACGCAGACCCGGGCGACCACGCCGAGGGTGCCCTCGCTCCCGACGACCACGCCGCGCAGGTCGTACCCGGCGGACTCGGGTGCCTCGGAACCGAGGCGGACGAGGGAACCGTCGGGTAGCACCAGGTCGACCGCCAGGATGTGGGCGCTCGTCACGCCGTAGGCGAGGCAGTGCGGCCCGCCCGCGTTCGTGTTCACGTTCCCGCCGATCGAGGAGACCTGTTGCGACGACGGGTCGGGCGCGTAGGTCCACCCGAGCGGGGCGAGCGCGTCCGAGAGATCGAGGTTGAAGAGCCCTGGTTCGACCCACGCGAGGCGATCTTCGGTCCGGACCTCCAGGATCCGATCCATCTTCGAGGTGACGATCACGACCGCATCGTCGATCGGCGTGGCGGCGCCGGCGAGCCCGGTGCCTGAGCCGCGCGGGACCACCGGGAGGCCTTGCGCGGCCGCGATCCGCACCACCTCCCGGATCTGCTCGACCGTGGTGGGGAGCACGACGACCGAGGCGTTCCCCTCGACGAGCGACGCATCTCGCGCGTACAGGCGGAGCGAGAGCGGGTCCGCGTGCACGGCACCGGCGCCGAGCGCCTCGGTCAGGTCGCGGCGGGCGGCGTCGATGTCGGGCATGCCCTAAGGCTACGCCCGCGGTGCGGCGGGTCGGACGGGGATGCCGGTCGGGTCAGGCGACGCGGCCGGGCTGACCGTCGGACGCCGCGAAGGGCAGGTGCTCGGCCGCCCAGGCCTCCATGCCGCCCTCGACGTTGTACGCCTCGAAGCCGCGAGCCTGGAACATCATCGTGGCGAGCTCGCTGCGGTTCCCGGTGCGACAGATCACGGCGACCGGGCGCTCCTTGTCGAGGTCGATGCCGGCCCCGG
>JBDTNY010000037.1:0-20620 GCA_039933515.1 Actinomycetota bacterium | reverse complement strand
GGACTCCGCCGAGTCGGCTCCCGCGAGCGACACCCTGGACATCCCGGTGGTCTTGCCCGACCTCCAGGTCACGAAGACCGACTTGGCGGACCCCGTCGTCGCCGGGAACCAGCTGACCTATCAGATCGACGTGGAGAACATCGGCCTCGCCACCGCAACGGGGGTGGAGCTGTCGGATCCGCTCCCCGTCGGTACCACGTACGTCTCGTCGACCGGCGGCGGGACCGAGTCCGGGGGCACGGTGACCTGGGCGCTCGGGTCGATCCTCGCCGGCGATCGCGTGACGGTGCAGGTGGTCGTCGCCGTGGACGCGGCCGCCACCGGGTCGCTCACGAACACCGCCGGCGTCACCGCCACGACGACGGACGCCGATCCTTCGAACGACAGCGACTCCGAGGGCACGGCCCTGGACTCCGTCGCAGACCTAGCGATCCTGAAGGAAGGTCCCGCGTCGTTCGCTCCTGGTGGATCCTTCACGTACACGATGTCGATCACGAACGATGGTCCGTCCGACGCGCTCGATGTCGTGCTGACCGACCCGCTTCCCGACGGGCTCGCGTTCGTGAGCGCCTCGGACGCGGGTGTGGAGTCGGGGGGGACCGTCACCTGGAACCTCGGGACGATCGCCAACGGCGACGTGGTCGTCGTGAGCCTGCGTGTACGTGTCCCGACGTCGTTCTCCGGGCGCTCGATCAGGAACACGGCGTCGGTCTCGGCCTCGAGTCCTGACCCCGACGTGAACGACTGGTCATCATCGGCTGCCGCCCGTCGCGCGAGCGGCGCTGCTCGGGTGAACCTGGACGTGGGCAAGTCGGTGGACGACGCGACCCCGACCGCCGATCAAGTGGTGACCTACACGGTCACTGTGGCCAACCACGGTCCCGCCGATGCGACGGGGGTCGTGATCAAGGATGCGCTTCCGAGCGGCCTGACCTACGTATCGTCTGACCCGAGCCGCGGCACCTATCACGCCCAGACCGGGCTGTGGGACGTAGGCCGTGTTCTCGACGGGGGTCGCGAGACATTGTCGATACGCGCCCGGGTCACCGGCATGGGGAGCATCACGAATGTCGCGTCGGTCGCCGATGTCGATCAGTCCGATGGCAACAGCTCGGACGACCGCGACTCGGCCGACGTCACGGTCGCCGGTGCGGGCGGAGGCTCGCTGGCCCAGACTGGCTTCGAGATCCTCCGGTTCCTGGCATGGATGCTCGTACTTGTGGGGGCGGGGATGTGTCTGATCGCCGCCGCGGGGCGGATGCGGAGGCGCTCTGACCTCGGCTGAACGCCGTGCGGGCCTCAAGGGGGCCGGACCGCCCGCCGAAGCGAACACCATGTCGAGGTCTGCACCCGGATCGTCGGACGCGTCGTCGTCGCCCTTCGTCTTGGTGACGGCTGCCCTGGGGCGGCTCGACGCCTATTCCTTCTGGGTGGTGCCGACGCCGCCGAAGGCTGCCGGGGATCTCATCGTGGTCGGGTCCACCGGCGCATTCGTCGTGCAGGTGTCTAGCCTCGGGGGCCGACTCAGGTACGCGCGCGGATCGGCGAGCGTCGACGGCGTGGCGATCAAGGGTCTTCGGCAGCTGAAGCGCTCCGCGAAACGCACCACATCGACGTTGTCCGAGGGCTCGGTCTATGTCGAGGCGGAGCCGATCGTCTGTCTCACGGAGGCGATCGCTGGAGCTGCAACCACCATCAACGGGGTGTGCATCCTGCACCTCCGCGATCTCGTGCCGCACATCTCCGGTCGGCCCCGCGTCCTCGAACAGGGGCGCGCTCAGCGCGGTGCCCGTGCGCTGGGGATGCATCTTGCCGGCGACCGATCGCGGCATTTCACGGTCGGCTGAAGGCCCAGCACGTCCGTCAGTCCCCAGCCGGCGCGTCACGACCGCTTCCCACGGGACGCGCGTAGGCTGGTCGCGTGCGGTACCGGTACTCGGCATGGGACGGTTCCCAAGACCCGATCGGGTCCGACCTCGGCGCGGCCGATCTCCTCGAGGAGCTCTCCGACGAGGTCTTGATGGGGAGCGAAGCCGATACGGCGCTCCGCCGGCTCCTCAGCCGAGGCATGCGCGGCCGGATGTCCGGGCTCGACGAGCTTGGCCGCCGGTTGCGGCTGCGCCGCGAGCAGGAAAAGGGACAGCTGAACCTCGCCGGTTCCCTCGAAGAACTCCGCGAACGTCTCGACGCGATCATCGAACGCGAACGGACCGAGCTCTCCTTCCGCGACGACGAGGAGGCTAGGTTCCGCGAGACACAGCTGGATTCGCTCCCGCGCGACACGGCCGGCGCGATCGCGGAGTTGAAGGCGTATCGATTCGCCGACGCCGGTGCGCAGGAGGCGTTCAACCGGCTGCTCGAGGACCTCCGCGAACAGGTGATGGACGCGCACATGCGGTCGATGACCGAAGGTCTGAAGCACGCGACCCCCCAACAGCTGGAACGGATGCGCGACATGGTGTCCGAGCTGAACGGCCTGATCGAGGCGCGGGCCCGGGGGGAGGAGACCCAGGAGGCCTTCGAGGCGTTCAAGGCCCGGTACGGCGACCTGCTTCCCGGAGACCCGACGAGCCTGGACGAGCTGCTGGAACAGATGGCGAAGCGGATGGCCGCGCTGAGCCGACTGATGGCATCGCTCACGCCGGGGCAGCGTGCCGAGCTTCAAGCCCTGAGCGACCAAGTGATGCAGGACATGGATCTCGCCTTCGAGATGGACCGGCTCGGATCGAACCTTGCCGGCGCGTTCCCTCAGCTGCCCTGGGGTGAACCGGCGTGGGGAGAGGGCGAGGAGCCATCGTCGATGTCGGGCACGGTCGATGCGCTCGAACGGCTCCACGACTTCGACGAGCTCGAGCATGCGTTCGAGGGTGACTACCCGGGGGCGACGATCGACGACATCGACGAGGAGGCGCTCGGCCGGACGCTGGGCGAGACCGCGGTGCAGGACCTCCGCCGCCTCAAGCAGATCGAACGGACGCTCGAGCGGGCGGGGCTCGTGCAGCGGCGGGGTGGACGGCTCGAGGTCACGCCGCGAGGCGCCCGAAAGCTCGGCGAGCGCGCGCTCACCAAGATCTTCGAGCAGCTCGCCCGTGATCGCGAGGGTGCACACGACGCTCGTGATCCCGGAGGTCAGGCCGAGCCCACCGGTGCCACGAGACCCTGGACCTTCGGCGACCATGGGCAGATCGCGGTGCAGCGGACGGTCCTGAACGCGGTGACGCGGTCGCGCCCCGGGGAGCCAGTCCGCCTCCACCCCGATGACTTCGAGCTCGTGGAGGCCGAACAGAGAACCGAGGTGGCCACGGCGCTCCTGCTCGACCTGTCGTTCTCGATGCCGTTGCGCGGGCACCTCGTGCACGCGAAGAAGCTGGCGCTCGCGTTGCAATCGCTGATCGAAAGCCGCTATCCGCACGACACGCTCTATCTGATCGGGTTCAGCGACTACGCCCGGCGGCTGCGTGCAGAGGATCTCGCCGCGCCGGGGTTCGAGCGAACGTACGGGACGAACATGCAGCACGCCTTCATGCTCGCCGGGCGGCTGCTCGCACAGCACCCGCGAGCCACGAGGCAGGTCCTGATGGTGACCGACGGCGAGCCCACCGCGCATCTCGAGCAGGGCGAGGCGTTCTTCGCCTGGCCGCCCGAGGCCGAGACGATCCGGCTGACCCTCGCGGAGGCGGCGCGGCTCTCGAAGTCCGGCGTCGAACTGAACATCTTCATGGTCGAGGAGTCTGAGGGGCTCGCTCGGTTCATGGAGCGCCTCGCCGAGCTGACGGCCGGCCGGGTCTTCCTGATGGATGATGAGCGACTCGGTGCGTTCGTCATGCGTGATTTCGTCACCCGCCGGAGCCGGTAGATGCTGCTGCGCGTCCTGAAGGTCGCGGCCTGGGCCGCGGTGTTCCTCGCCTGCGCCGCGGTGGGCGCGTTCATCGCCGCCTCGACCGACCCCTTCTCCCCCAGCGTGGACGCGGGACCTCCGCCTCAGCCCAGCACCGGCACCGACGCCCCCGGGCTCGTGACGTGGCCGGCGGTGATCTCGAGCCGTACGTGGCACGACGTCCCGGTCGGCGGCCGGTGCGCGACGTCGTGGCGCGCGGACCTCGCCCTGGTGGTGGACGACGCCGGTCAGGTCACGATCGAGGGGACCGCGACGGTGAAGGGTGAGCTGCGGTGCGCCTTCCCCATCGCGCAGCTCCAGTCCGAGGAACTCAAGATCGTCGGGACCGGGCGCCTTCGGGGGGAGACGCTCGTCTTCACGATCTCGGAGGCAGGCCGTCTGCCGTTCGGTTCGAAGGATTACGGCGGGCTGACGAACACGCTGAACTTCCTGCGGTTCCGGGTTCCGGCCGACGCCGGCGCGAGGACAACGGTGTCGTTCGATCGGCCGGGCGACGCGGGTCGTGGCGAGTATGGCTCGGTCAACCGGCTGCGGCTGGGAGATCCCACCACAAGGTAACGACCTCGCCGCTCGGAGGGCCAGCCGACCATCGGCCGTCGTGCTCGACCAGACGATCGCCCAGCGCGCGCTCGATCTCGCCATCCCGGCCCGCCGCGAGGCACAGGCGCCTGCGGACCAGCGCGACGGCGTCCTCGCGCCGGTCGAACCACCCGACGCCCCGCTGCGGCCGAGCTTCCCGCGACGCGTCGATCCCGAGCTCGCGGAGCCAGGCTTCGCAGTCGGCGACGGTGGGTCCCTCGGGGCGAGGGAGCCCGTGGAAGGTCTCCCAGAGATCGTGCATCCACGCCAGCGGGTGCCGATCGGTGAGTTCCAGCACGACGCGCCGACTCGCGTGCGCCTCGAGCTCGCGTACGAATAGCTCCGGGTCCCGCACGTTGTACAGCACGTGACCGCAGACAACGATGTCGGCGATGGGCACCCGGCCGGCAACCTCGGGCCATGTGCCGAGGACCCCCACGCTCTCGACTCCCGCAGTGGCCGCGGCGTCTCGGAACGAGGCCAGCAGCAGGGGGGACTCGTCGACGCCTGCGATGCGCCCGGCCCGGACCGCGAGAGGAATCGAGGTTGCGCCTCCGCCCACCCCAACGTCCAGCACGTCCCCCCCCAGCGGGAGCGCCTCGAGCGCCTCGCGGGTGGTCGGGGTGACCTCCGTCTGTGCGGCCGCGTCCTCGGCCCGGCGCGCGAACAGCTCGGACGGGAACCCGTAGGGAGACTCGGGCGCGGCCGCCAGGATCGACTCGGGGATCGCCCAGGCCCGGAGGGCGGCGCTCCAGTCCTCGAGCGCGGTCATGTCCAAGTCGCCTCGTCGTCGTGCGAGCCAAGCAACGGCGGCGGCAGGCGGACCGGGAGCGGACGGCCGTCGAAGCGCAACGGATCGGCCACGAGCCGCAGGTCCATGCCCCGAGCCTCGTCGGCGACCGTCTGGATCAGCGCCGCGCCTTCGGGCGAAGCGAACACCTCGTCCATCGAGCGGATCGGCGAACACGGCACCGACGCGGCCTCGAGGTCCTCGAGCCACTTGTCTGCCGACCGGGTCGCGAAGACCGGGGCGAGCAACGACACGAGCTCGTCGCGATGCTCCACGCGCGATCGGTTGGTGGCGAAACGCTCGTCGTCGGCCCACTCGGGGTGCCCCACCACCTCGCACGTCCGGCGGAAGATCCGATCGTTCCCTCCCGCCAGGATGAACGGACGGTCCGCGCCGAGGAACGCCTGGTACGGCACGATGTTGGGGTGCTGCGTGCCCATCGCGGCCGGCACCACCCCTCCGATCAGGTAGTTCGACGCCTGGTTCACCATCGCAGCCACGCTGGCGTCGAAGAGCGAGACGCTCACGTGCCGGCCGGCACCGGTGCGCTCGCGCTCCGCGAGGGCGGCCAAGATCCCGATCGCGGCGTACAGCCCGGTGACCACGTCCAGAAGCGCCACTCCCGCCTTCATGGGTTCGCCGTTACGCGCGCCCGTGACGCTCATCAGTCCGCTCAACGCCTGCACGATGATGTCGTACCCGGGCCGGCTTGCGGTCTCGGGGGCGTCGTCGCCGAAGGCTGTGAGCGAGCACGTGACGAGCCGGGGGTTCGCGGCGCGGAGCTCGTCGAGCCCGAGACCCAGCGACGACACGAGGCCGGGACGGAAGTTCTCGATCAGCACGTCAGCGTCTCTCGCGAGGCGGCGGACGGCGCCGATACCCTCAGGCGTCTTGAGGTCGATCGCGACGGAGCGCTTGTTCCGATTCACCGAGAGGAAGTACGCGGCATCCTCGCCCGCGAACGGAGGTCCCCATTGCCGGGTGTCGTCGCCCTCCCCGGGCCGCTCCACCTTGATCACGTCGGCGCCGAGATCCCCGAGTGTCATCGTAGCCAGTGGCCCGGCGAGCACGCGCGACAGGTCCAGCACACGGATACCACTCAGGGGCGCCGGTCCCTCGAGCTCGGTCATGGGGGCAGCCTATCGTTTGCCGTCGATGCTCTCTGTGCCGATGCGCCGGAGCGCACCGTGGCCAAGCAGCCGGAAATCGGGCATCATCATCCCGTGAACGACGAGAGCCTCGAGCGCGTGAATGCATTCCTCGCTGCCGCATCACGACGGGTCGCCCCGGGTCAAGTGCTCGATGTCACGCCCGCCGAGATCGGGCGGGAGCTCGGGTTCCCCGACGCGCTCTCGACCGCCCGCGCAGTGCGGGCGCTGATCGCCCGCAAGCGCATGGAGCCAGCGATGGGATCCTACCGGCTTCTGGACGATCGCCCGGTCGATCCCGGCGAGCGCGAGGCGGTCGGCCGCCCGCCTCGCAAACCGCGCGCGGCCCCCTCCGGCCCCGCGTCGTCGCCGCCGACGACGGGGGCTCCGGCCACGCATACGGACTTTGGGCTGGCGATGGTTGACCGCCTCTTGGAACTCGGGCGCGAGGTGGCGACGCTCCGCGCGAGCACGAGGCAAGCCAGGGAGGACGCTCGGGCGGCTCGGCAGGATCGCGATGAGGCCGAGCAGCGCGCGCGCGGCCTCGCCGAGCGCCTGCAGGCCCTGGAGAGCCGTGCCGAGATGGCGGAGTCCAACCTGCGGACCTTGCTGGCCGCGGCCCGGCCCAAAGAAACCCACGGAGGGTCGAAGGTGTCGGACTCCGAGATGGAGGCGATCCTCGGGGTGCTCAAGGGCGCGGACGCCGGCGCACCGGCGGACGTGGGCGAGGCCGGCGACTCCTAGGTCGCGGCAGAGGACCCGGGCGGGGTTCCATCGGGCGATCCGTCCGCGTCCGTGCCGGGATCGCTTCCCGCTTCCCGTCCGATCGCCGCGACGGCCTCCACGATGGCCTCGTGGGCGCGTGCGCCCAGTCGACGGGAGGCGTGACACGCCGAGAGATGCCCCGGGTTGATCTCGTCGAGCCCGAGATCTTCTCCTCGACAGGCAGCCTCGATCCCCAGCTCGGCCGCTTTCCCACTCACCACGACCGGGCAACGGGGATGGAACCGGCAGCCTGGGGGGATCTTCGTCGGGTCCGGGGGCTCGCCCGTCAGGATCGGGCGTTCGAGACCGCCGGCTTCGGGCACGACGTCGAGCAGCGCCTTCGTGTAGGGATGAAGCGGGCGAAGCAGCACGTCCTCGGCCGGGCCGATCTCGACGATGCGGCCGAGGTACATCACCGCCACCCGATCGGCGACCGTCCAGGCGAGGCCAAGGTCGTGCGTGACGATCACGATCGTCAGGTCGAGATCGGCACGGAGCTTCATCAGCAGCTGCAAGATCTCGCCCCGTACCGATGCGTCGAGGTTCGACACGGGCTCGTCGGCCACGATCACCTCGGGCTCGAGCACGAGCGCGCCGGCGATCACCACTCGTTGGCGTTGCCCGCCGGAGAGCTCGTGGGGATATCGCAGGAAGAACCGATCCGGCGGCCGCAGGCCCGCCCGCGAGAGCGCCTGTGCCACCAGCTGCTCTTCTGGCTCGCCGCCGGGGCCACGGTCGATCCCGTGGATGCGGAGCCCCTCGGCGATGATCTCGTAGATCGTCTGGCGCGGATTGAGCGTGCCGGTTGGATCCTGGAACACCATCTGAACCTTCCGGAGGTACGGCTTCAGGTTCCGGGGCAGGGGCTTTCCCTCGTATCTGATCGTGCCGGCGTCGACGGGCTGGAGGCCCATGATGGCCCGTGCGGTCGTGGTCTTGCCGCAGCCCGATTCGCCGGCGATCGCCAACACCTCGCCCTTGCGGACCTGGAGGTTCACCCCGTCGACCGCGCGCGACTGCGTACCCTTGTTGCCCCGGAGTCCGGCCAGCAAGCCGACGCGTCCCTTGAACGTGACATGAAGGTCCTCGACCTCCAAGATCGTGGCGCCCTTGGCCAGCTTCGTCCCGCGCGGGGTCGGGGAGCTCACTCGGCCACCTCAGCGGCGCCCGTGTGGGCTCCTTCGACCAACAGACACGCGGCGCGCCGACCGGCGCCCGCTGTGTACAACTCGGGCACCGTCCGCTGGCAATCGGCGAAGGCCGCCGGGCATCGCGGATGGAACGGACACCCGGAGGGGATCTCCTGCGGGTCGGGTGGGTCGCCGCCGAGTCCAGTGGGATTGCCGCGGAAGCGGAGGTCCCCGATCTGCGGGAAGGCGGCCGCGAGTGCAGCTGTGTAGGGGTGCTTGGGATCCTCGAACACGGCCGTGGCGGGTCCCTCCTCGACGATCTTGCCGGCGTACATGATGGCGAGCCGGTCGGAGGTTTCCACGAGCACCGAGAGGTCGTGGGTGATGAAGACCATCGAGAGGCCAAGGTCGCGTTGGAGATCTTTCATCAAGCGGAGCACCTGCGCCTGCACCATCACGTCGAGGGCCGTGGTGGGCTCGTCGGCGATGATCAACGAGGGATTGCATGCGAGCGCCATCGCGATCATCACGCGTTGCTTCTGCCCGCCCGACAGTTCGTGCGGGTAGTCGGCCGCCCGGCGGGTCGGCAGTCCTACTTGCTCCAGCAGCGAGCCCACGCGGACCTTCGCCTCACGTTCGCCCGCTTGGTTGTGCACGGTGATCGCTTCGCCGATCTGATCGCCGACGCGCTGCACCGGGTTCAGCGCGTGCATCGCCCCTTGGAATACGATCGATGCGCCGGTCCACCTGACGGCGCGGAGCCGGCCGAGTTTCATCGAGAGGATGTCTTCGCCGTCGAGCGTGATCGATCCCTCGACCTTGGTCTTGCTGGGCAAGAGCCGCAGGATAGCCCCGGCGATCGTGGACTTTCCGCAACCCGACTCGCCGGCCAGTCCCAGCACCTCGCCCTTAGCGACTTCGATGTCGACACCCCGTACCGCCGG
Source organism: Actinomycetota bacterium (assembly GCA_039933515.1). Classification (GTDB taxonomy): domain Bacteria; phylum Actinomycetota; class UBA4738; order UBA4738; family HRBIN12; genus JAOUEA01. The sequence continues at coordinate 11,366 of JBDTNY010000037.1, read as the reverse complement.
CACGCCGCCCGCGGCCGTGTGGTACGTGATGTGGACGTCCTTCAGGCTGAGCACGCTCATGTCGTCAACGCTCCCGCAGCTTGGGGTTGATGATCTCGTCCAGGGCGAACCCGATCATCGTGAACGCCAGGACGACGAGCACGATGCAGATGCCGGGCGGCCCGATCCACCACCACGCCCCGAGCGTGGTCGCGTGTCCGTTGAACGCACTCTCGATGATCCCGCCCCACGAGAAGCTGAACGGGTCGCCGAGGCCAAGGAACGACAGCGCCGTCTCGGAAAGGATCGCGATCGCCACCACGAGTACCGCGTTCGCGAGGATCACGGGCATCACGTTGGGCAGCACATGATGAGCGATCATGTGCCAGTTCCCGCCGCCCAAGGCTCGCGCGCGTTCTACGTAGGGACGCTCGCGCACCGAGAGCACCTGCGACCGCACGAGGCGGGCGGTCCCCGGCCACGAGGTCAAGCCGATCACGAGGATGATCGTGATCAGCGACGGGCCGATGATCGATGCGAGGATGATCGCAAGAGCCAGCCACGGCACCACGAGCCCGAAGTCGGTGAAGCGCATCAAGAGGGTGTCGTAGGTGCCGCCGCGGTAGCCGGCCACGATCCCCACGAGCGCCCCGATCGCGATGCTCATGACCGAGGCGACCAGACCGACGAGCAGCGAGATCTTCGATCCCTGGATCACTTGCGTGAGCACCGACACGCCGAAGGAATCCGTACCAAGGGGGTAGGTCGTCGACGGGGAAGCCAGGCGAGGTCCCTCCACCAGCGTCGGGTCGAGCCCGTCCTTGCTCGCGAGGACCGCGAAGATCGCGACCGCGGCGAAGAACGCGAGGATGATGAGGCCGGCCATCCCCATCTTGCTCTTGCGGTACTGCGCCCAGAAGGTCGACAGGGCGCGACGGCGACGCGCGCGGCGGATCTGGCGAGGGCTCCGAACCTCGGCCAGCGAATCCGGGATCCGCTCGCCGGTCAGATTCGGGTCGCCACCCGGGGTGATCGGTGGGGTCTGCATCTACGCCTCCCTCACACGCGGATCGAAGTAGCCGTAGATCAGGTCGGCGATCAGGTTCATGCCGATCACGGTGGCGCTCGCGATCAGGAAGACGCCCTGCAGGAGCGGGAAGTCGCGGTTCTGCAGGGCATCGTATGTGAGGCCGCCCAAGCCCTTGTAGCTGAACACCACCTCGACCGTGATGGCGCCGCCCAGGACGAATCCGAACGAGAGCGCGATCAGCGTGATGGTGGGCAGCAGCGCATTCCGAACCGCATGTCGGCGCAGCACCCATTTCTCCCGGACGCCCTTAGCGCGCGCGGTGGTGATGTAGTCCTCGCCCAGCACGTCGAGCAGGGACGACCGCATCACCAGGTAATACTCGCCGAGGTACGCCAACGTCAGGGTCAGCGCGGGCAGGAACAGATGGTTCACGATGTCGGCCACCGCGGCCAGGCCGGTGTACGCGCCGCCGACCGAGGCCCGGCCCGAGCTTGGGAACCATCCCAGCGTGGTGGAGAACAACAGGATCAACAGCATCCCGAGCCAGAACTCGGGCATCGAGTACAGGACGAGCGAGAACCCCATCGAGAACATGTCGAACGTGCCGTTGCGTCGCCATCCCGCATAGATGCCCATGAAGATCCCCAGCACGGTGGAGAGCAATGTCGAGACCCCCACCAGCAGGAGTGTCGGCCACATGAACTCGCCGAAGATGGCCGTGACGTCCTGGCCCGGCCGCTGGATGATCGACTGCCCCAGATCGCCGCGGAGCGTGTCGCCCATGAAGTCCATGAACTGACCGGGGAACAGCGACTTGTCTAGCCCGTAGCTCGCGCGGAGCTCGGCCTTCTCCGCATCGTCGAGCTTGGCGCCCGCACCCCTGGTGAGGATGTCGACGGGGTCGGCAGGCAAGATCCGGAACAAGAAGAAGTTGAAGACGATCACGGCGAGCAGGGTAAGGAACGCCTGGAACATCTTCTTGAGGATGTATCCACGCGTTCCCACCCTGCTGCCCGCTCCTTCCTAGCGCCTCAGGCCCACGAGATCCCTTAGGCCTTGTCTTCGTCGGAGCCGCGGCGGCGAACCAGCACGACGGCGCCCACCACCACGACGATCACGGCCAAGATCGCGATCCAAAGGCCGGCGGACGCTCCCGAGCTCGACGCCGAGCCCGCGCCGCTTCCCGTGACCGGCTTGATGTTCTCGTACGAGTAGGTCCCGTATTGGAACAGCGCGTAGCCTCCTTCGCCGTTGGCGTCGGGGGTCGGCTGCAGCTGAAAGCCCGTCCACTTGTCGCTCCGGTAGGCCTGCAGGTCGTTGTCGTACCAGAGCACGACCTCGGGGATCTGGGTGTAGACGATCTCCTGCATCTGCTTGACGATCGCGGCTCGCTCATCAGGGCTCGCCGCCGCCCGCTGGTCGTCGTAGAGCTGGTCGTACTGCGCGTCCGAGAAGCAGGTATCGCTCCACGAGCCGCACTGGTCGGTCGTGAAGGTCGACAGGATGAAGTCGGGGTCGGGATCGGGACCCCAGCCCCAGATGTAGAGGTCGTAGTCCAGCGCGTACCACGCGTCGATCAGCTTGGCGTCAGTGACGGCCGTTGTCTGCGTGCCGATCCCGACCTGCTTGAGCCAACCGGCGATCAGCTTGCCGGCCTTCACGCCGTCGGGGGACTCGGTGCGCACGATGAACCGGAAGTTCAGCTCTTCACCGCCGCCCGGCATGTTCCGGATGCCGTCGCCGTTGGAGTCGACGTACCCGTTGTCGTCGAGGAGCTGGTTCGCGTCCTCGATCGACCACGGGATCGTGGCATCGGCGGGATCCCAGTGCCAGAACGGTGTGGTGGGGACGACGATCGTGGAGCCCGCCGTGCCATACCCGCCGAGGATCCGGTCGATCAGTTGATCCTTGTTGATCGCCATCGCCACCGCGGTCCGGACGTTGAGGTCCTTGAGGGCCGGGTGCCCGGAGCTGTCGGCGCAGTCCTTCTGGACGAAGCACTGGTTGAAGCTCATCTGCACGAAGGAGAATGACCCTCCGACGTTGGTGGTGATCCCCTGAGCTTCCTTGCCTTGCAACGACTCGAACAGGTCGACCGGCACGCTCTCGGCGAAGTCGATCGCTCCTTGCTCCAGGTCTTGGACCATCGTCTCTTCGTTGGAGTACTTCTTGAAGATCACCCGGTCGATCGTGGGCTTGGTGCCCCACCAGTTCGGGTTCACCTCGAGGGTCCAGTCTTCGTCCTTGTTCCAGTCAGTCACGCGGAACGGTCCTGACGTGACCTGATCTGGGTAGCCCTCGAACTTCTTGATCGCGTCCTTGTCCTTGAACTTCGACCACGTGTGCTCGGGGAGGATGTAGATCCACGGCGGGATCAGCGGTGCGATGCTCGGCTTGGTGGTCTTCCAGATCAGCGTGGTGTCGTCCTGAGCCGTGATCGAGTCCGTGAACGGCAGATAGCTGGTGAACGCCGAGAAGTTCTGGTCGATGATCAGGTTGTACGTGTAGGCGACGTCGTTGGCCGTCAACGGCTCGCCGTCGCTCCACTTGAGGTCCGGCTTGATCTTGATCGTCCACGTCATGCCGTCTTCGGACAGGCCTCCGTTCTCCTTCGTGGGGATCTCAGCCGCGATCTCGGGCACGGCGGACATGTCGTCCTGCGCGAACCCGAAGAGCAGGTTGTACTGCATCCCGTTCACTTCGTACTCGGGCGCCTCGATCGCGGTCAGCGGGTTGAACGTGACTACGTTGTTCGTCATCCCGATGATGAAGGTCAGCGGTTCTGCGGACGCGCTCGAGCTGGCGTCTTGCGCCAACGCGGAGCTCGACAGGGAGATCCCCGCGAGCATCCCGAGAACGGCCGTTGTCGCGACGATCCGTCGCGCGCTCCTCATGCCGTACCTCCGTTCCATACCCGGTCCTCCATTTCGGTCCTACCCGTCTTACGCACGTGCCGCGACGCCAGGTTGGTCGATCGTCAGCGTCTTGTCGTCCGCATCCAGGGTCGCCATGACCCCGAGCGGGATGGTCGCGAGGTGCTTCCCATGCCCGAGAGGCAGCTTGTATAGCACCGGAACCCCGAGCGGGGCTAGGTGGCGCTCGAGCACGTCTTCGATCGACCGGGTTCGGGGCGCCTCCGGCCGGGCCTCGCTCCAGTCGCAATCCTTCAGCTCACCGACCACCACGCCCGCGATCTTCGCGAGCTTGCCGGCCATCGTTAGTTGGCTCAGGTGCACATCCATCACATACGGCGGCTCGTGCACCTCTTCGAACAGGACGATCGCGCCTTCGAACACCGGATCGAAGGGGGTTCCGATCAGGTGCACGAACGTGAAGAGGTTGCCGCCGACGATCGGCGCCGTGGACTTCCCCCCCGCGATCGAGCGGACGTAGGGGTCGTCCGGGTCGCGGGGTACCGGGCCGGCAGCTCCCGTCTTGAAGGCCTCGAGGGCTGAGCTCCAGGTGAAGTCCGTGCGTTCCGGGATCCCCATCGACCCGAGCCCGGGCCCGTGGAAGGTCGCCAAACCCGTGCGCTGGCGGATCGCGATGTGGAGGTTCGTGATGTCGGAGAAGCCCATCAAGGCCTTGGGGTGGTCGGCGATCAGGTTGTAGTCGAGATGGGGGAGCACGTCGATCGCGCCGGTCCCGCCCCAGAGCACCTGGATCACATCGACCTCGGGATCGGCGAACAGGGCGTTGAGATCGGCCGCACGCTGTTCGGGCGATCCCGCGACATAGTCGTCCTTGTCCCAGGCCCCGTCCGACAGCTTCACGCGGTACCCCTTCGACTCCCACCATTCGACGGGGCGCAGGATGTCGCTCCGGTTGAAGTACGGCCCGCTCGGCGAGCACACGCCGATCGTCCCCCCTTCCGGGAGCGGCGGTCCGAATCGCGTGGCGGCGACGTACGTCATATGGAGCGGAAGCTCCTCTCAGAGCGTCAGATCGTCAGGTCGGACAGGTCGATCTCGGTGTACGCGTGTTCGCACGGGTTACCTTCGGCCACCCACAGGCGTCGGGCCTCGACGTCGGCCACCATCGAGAACATGCAGGCGCTAGCCTCCTCTCCCTCGTCCGGATCGGGATGCAAGCAGATCGCCTGGGGCGCCGAATCGTGGTCGCGCATCACGTCCATCAGCTGCTCGGGCGTGCGGGGGTCGCGCTCCTCGAGCAAGCCCCTGAGGCGCGCCAGGCGTGCCGAGCTCCCTTCCGAGGCAGGCGGCGCCAGCACGGCGAGCTCGGGGTCTTGATAGTGGTTCGTATGCGCTCCAGGGCCGTCCAAGAGCGAATGCCGCCTCCCGGTCGTCTCGATCGTGAACGTGTCCCCTCCGGGGAAGGCGTACACGTGACCGTACCCCCCGGCTCGTCCGGGCATCGAGGCCCGGGCGAGGGCGTCGGGGCGGTCGCGCGCCTCGAGCGCACTGCGCGAGACCAACACGCGGGGGAGGCCTACGCCGTCGTCGGACGCGCTCAGCGATCCGATCCCCTGGGCCACGCCGTGCGCGTTGATCCCGACCGCTGGCAGGCAGCAGACGACGGTGGGGCTTACGACCGGCACGCGCCCGTCGCCCGGGATGTCGACGATGACGGCCACGTTGTCGACGTCGCCGGCGAGCCAGTGTTCGTTGTGCGCGAGCAGGGTGGTGCCCGGCGCACTCACCGTGAGGCTCGAGCACCGTTCGACTGGCGCCGCGCGTCCCGGAACGTACCCCTCCTTCTTCTGGAGGAAGAGTAGCTCGCCCTCCGGCTGTTCCAGAAGCGGCTCGAGCTCTTCGAAGGCATTGATCGCGAAGAGCTCCATCACGGGCACGGTCGCACCGACCGACATGCCCTTGAGCACCGCCATCGACTCCGGGTAGGCGGTCTCGGAGGCAACCAGATAAGGGGTCAGTAGGTCCTGTAGCTGCTCGGAGGAGACCCCGCGCCGGTCGAGGTAGCGATGGTAGAACTCGATCGATCGCCGGATCGGTTCGGTCAACGCCTTCCCGATCTGGACGCCTCGGTCGAGCCCGTTGCCCGTGGCGCGCACTATACGGATCCCCGTCACCCCCGCCTCCTCGTGCTGCCGTCTTGACTCCACCTGAGCCTCTGCAGGGCAACGGGTATCGACAGGCCGGGCATCCGCGCTGGGGTATCCGTTCGGTCGAGCGTGCCACATTCCGTATGGATGCTTCTTCACTCCCCCCGCTCGCCGAGATCCGTTCGGCGGCAACCCTCGAGATGCCGGGGATTATCCAGGGAACGGCCTTGGAGCGCTAGTCCTTCCTTGCCGGTTATCGAGGACTAGTCCGAGGGCGCGGACACCCGATCTTCGACCGAGCGGACGAACGCGCTCTTGCCCTCGACGTAGCGAACGATGTCCCGGGGATGGTTGGCCGCGAGCGTGCGCTTGAGGTCTGCGTACGCGGCGGCGGTGTCCGGGTCGGCCCGCAGCGCGTCGCGGAACGCCAGGTGGCGTCGCTCCCACTCGCTCCCAGCCGCGGTGACATGCAGGTTCACGGCCCGCCCGTCACCGCCGTCGATCGCGAAGAACTCGTGCGTGTCGTCGAACCCGTCGGGCACCCACCGGTATCCCAGCCCGGTGAGCGGGCCGACGTAGGCCTCGCGCGGGACCATCGATGTGACCGACAGCTGGATGTCGACGACCGGCTTCGCGGCAAGCCCCGGTACCGAGGTGGATCCCACGTGGTCGATCCTCGAGACGAGACCGGCCGGAACGGCCGACACGATCCGGGCCGACTCGGCGTCGTAACGATCGGGCCACGACGTGTCGGGGTCCACGACCGAGTACACCCGGCTGCGCCCGATGGCGTCGCCGGGACGCGCACGCTGGCTGCGCCACCTTGCGAGGTTCACGAACGCGTCGAAGAGCGACTTCTGCGCGGGGTCCGAGGCCGCCGTCTCCTCCGGGTGCCACTGGACGCCGAGCATCCACGTCGTGTGCTCGACGTCGTTCCCGTCGGCGCCCCGCAGCTCGATCGACTCGACGAGCCCGTCGGAGCTGCGACCCCCCACCACGATCCCTTCGCCGACGCGATCGATCCCTTGGTGGTGGTGCGACGAACAGGCGAGCGGTCCCGACTTGGTAGTTGCGGAGAGGAGCGTGCCCGGCTCCGGCGTGACCTCGTGCAGGGACTCGGTGTTCTCGATCGGCACGCCGTGAGGCAGGAGGCCCGGCATGTCCGGCAGATGCTGATGCAGGCTCCCGCCGTACGCCACGTTCATGACCTGCATCCCACGGCAGATGCAGAACGTCGGCAGATGCAGCCGGTCGGCGGCATGGAGCAGCGCGATCTCGAAGTCGTCGCGATCGGGCTCCACGCCGTAGTTGTGCTCCGTGTCGGGGTCGGCGCCGTACCGAGCGGGGTCGACGTCGCCGCCACCGACGAGCAGGAGCCCGTCGAAGGGCTCGAGCAGCTCGTCGGGATCACCCTGCTCGCCGGGCGGGATGATCGCGATGCGGGCGCCTGCCCGCCGCAGCGAGTCTAGGTATGGCGCGGGCACCCCGTACCCGCCGTCGGGCCAGCGCGCAACCCGATCGCTACCCAGGTGGTACGCGACGACCGCGATCAGGGCCCGGTAGCGGCGCGGCGTAGGCTTCGTCTCCGCGACGGTCGGATCGGTCACCCTGCGAGCCCCGCGGCGATCTCGGCGAACCTCGCGAACATCGCCGATCCCTTCTCCTCATGGGCTTCCATGTGCAGGGAGGCCTCGGCCCGGATGTCGGCAGGCGACTTGCCCCAGACCTCGCGGAGGTCCATGAACTGCGACGCCTCGTCGAGCCACAGCTCGAGCTCGTCGGCGTCGATCTCGAAGTGGAATTGCGTGGCCCACGCCACGTTGCCGACCCGGTATGCCTGCAGTGGGATCCGGTCGCCGGTCGCGAGCGCGACGGCCCCCGGGGGCAGATCCATCGTGTCCTGGTGCCACTGGAAGACCATGTCGCCGTCGGACCACACCGAAAGCAGCGGATCCGAGACGGCCGCCGGCAGCGGCCGCACGGGCTCGAACCCGACCTCCTTCACGCCGGCGGGCCGGACAGGCGCGTCGAGCGCGCGCGCGAGCATCTGCGCGCCCAGGCAGATCCCGAGGTAAGGGACGCCGCGGGCGATCGCGTCGCGGGTGAGATCGCGGTTCTCCTTTAGGAACGGGTGTTCGTCGACCTCGTCGACGTTCATCGTCCCGCCCAGCATGACCAGGCCCGAGAGGTCATCGAGCGCCGGCCGGGGCGCAGCGGGGTCGGCGGCGTCGAGGACGTGCACCGGTGCGCCCGCACCTTCGAGCGCCCGCACCGCAACCCCGAATGTCTCGACGGGGTCGTTCTTGATCAAGAGCAGGGGTTTCATACCGTCGAGTCTACGGCCACCTCCCGGCGCAGGCGAGCGCCGATCGGCATCCGGATCGTCGGGTGGTAGCGTGCCGTTCGTCGTGACCGGACCCGCCAAGATTCCGCCGCCCGAGCCGCTCGAGCCGCTCGACCTGATCGGCGTCGACGCCCTGCTCTCATCCGAGGAGCGCGCGATCCGCGGCGCGGCCCGCGAGTGGGTCGCCGATCGCATCCTGCCCGAGGTCGAGGGATGGTACGAACGTGCGGAGTTCCCCGGGCGAGAGCTCGCGAAGGAGTTGGGCGCGCTCGGCTTCCTCGGGATGCATCTGGAGGGGTACGGCTGCGCAGGCGCGAGCGCCACGATGTACGGGCTCGCCTGCCTGGAGCTGGAGGCGGGCGACAGCGGCCTGCGCAGCTTCGTCTCGGTTCAGGGCTCCCTCGCGATGTACGCGATCCATGCGTTCGGGTCCGAGGAACAGCGCCAGGAATGGCTGCCTCGCATGGCCCAGGGCGAGGCGATCGGGTGCTTCGGCCTTACCGAGCCCGACGCCGGCAGCGACCCAGGTGCGATGCGTACGCGAGCGCGCCGCGAAGGCGACGAATGGGTGGTGTCCGGCACGAAGATGTGGATCACGAACGGCACGGTCGCCGACGTGGCCGTGGTCTGGGCGCACACGGACGACGGCGTCCGAGGGTTCCTCGTTCCGGCGGGCACCCCGGGTTTCACGGCGAACGACATCCACCGCAAGCTCTCGCTCCGGGCGTCGGTCACCTCCGAGCTCGTGCTCGACGAGGTGCGCCTGCCGGCCGACGCCGTCTTGCCAGGGGTGTCGGGATTGAAGGGCCCGCTATCGTGCCTCAGCGAGGCGCGCTACGGGATCGTGTGGGGTGTGATGGGCGCGGCGCGCGCGTGTTTCGCGTCAGCGCTCGACTACTCGAAGACCCGGGAGCAGTGGGGCAAGCCGATCGGGGCGTTCCAGCTCACCCAGAAGAAGCTCGCGGACATGGCGCTCGAGCTGAACAAGGGAACGCTCCTGGCGCTCCATCTTGGCCGGATGAAGGACGAGGGCCGACTGCGACCCGAGCACGTGAGCGTCGGCAAGCTGAACAATACGCGCGAGGCTCTGGCGATCGCGCGGACGTGTCGGTCGATCCTGGGCGCGAACGGGATCACGCTGGAGTACCCCATCATGCGGCACATGACGAACCTTGAGTCGGTGCTCACGTATGAGGGCACCGAGGAGATCCATACCCTGATCGTCGGCCAGGCGCTCACGGGGCTCCGCGCGTACGACTGAGCGACGCTAGATCGGCTCTTCGGCGGTGGTCAGCAGCTCGTCCATCGGCATCGCCGCGGCGGCACGCAAGAGCCGGCCGAAATGGCGTTCGGCGTAGTCGACGAAGTCGACGTCGAGCGCCGAGATCGCCTGCTGCACCACCCCCCACATCGCCTCGCGGAAGTCCGACATCAGCGACATCAATGCGAGCCGCGCGCGATGGCGATCGCGCGCGTCACCGAGGAAGTAGAGATCGAGCAGCGTCTCGCGCGTCGCGTCGTCTAGGTCGTTGTTGACGCTCAGGTTCCCCAGGTCGAAGAACACGTCTCCCATACCCGCGTACTCGTAGTCGACGATCCAGACGTGCGATCCGTCGCGGAGGAAGTTCGCGTTCAGCAGATCGTTGTGACAGGTCGTGAGCGGTGACGGCGAGCGCTCGAAGGCGGCCTCGATCCGATCCGCGACCGCGTGCGCCTCGTCGTACTCGGGCGGCACGGTGACGCCGCGCGACGACGCCGTCGCGAAGTACGTCTCGACGATCCGGAACGGGTTGAACGACGAGGGGATCGGCGGGCTCGCATGCAGTCGCCGGATCGAGGCGACGACGTGCTCGAGCACCCGTTCGTCCCGCAGGTCCTTCATGGGGATGTGCGCACCCGGCACGAAGCGTGATACGAAACTGCCGATCGCGGGCAGGAACGCGACGACCTCGGGTCCGACACCCGCGTCGGCGGCAACGCGTGCTGCCCGCAGCTCGTTCGCCCGGTCGATCCCCAGGAGCTCGGTGTCTCGACCGGGCACGCGCAGCACGTAGGCCTGGCCGTCGGTGCGCACGAGGTAGTTCCGGTTGGTGATGCCTCCCTCGAGGGGCTCGACTTCTAGCTCGGCGTCGGCCCAGCCGGGCACCGACCGGAGGATCGCCTCGAGCTCGGGGTCCGCGGGCATGAACGCCACGCCTACCCGCGCTCGAAGTAGCGAACGAGCTCCCAGTCGGTCACGCACAGGTTGTCGAACGTGGTCTGTTCCTGCACCGCCGTGTTGAGCAGGTGCCCGTAGACGAAGTCGCCGAACATCTCTTTCGCGGCCTTCGACCTGCGGAAGACGTCGATCGCCTCGTGCAGGCTCGTGGGGACGCGCGGTACACGCTTCGCCTCGTACGCGTTGCCCTCGAACATCGGCGGAGGCTCGATCTTGTTCTGGATGCCCCACATCCCGGCGGCCACGGTTGCCGCGAACGCGAGGTAGGGGTTGGCATCAGCGCCCGGGATCCGGCACTCGACTCGGAAGGCCGTGTGCTCGCCCACGGTGCGGTAGCCGCAGGTTCGGTTGTCGCGGCTCCACACGATGGCGGTCGGCGCCCATGAGCCGAGCTGATACCGCTTGTAGGAGTTCACGAAAGGGGCGTACATCCACGCCATCTCGCGAGCCGTGGCCATAAGCCCGCCCAGGTACCAGCGGAACTCGTCGCTCATGTGACCGACCCCGTCCTCGTTCCAGGTGAGGCTCTTCGTGCCGTCGGCGTTCCAGATCGAAGAATGGAGATGGCACGACGAACCCGCCTCGTCCATCGTCCACTTCGCCATGAACGTGGTGGATACTCCGTTGAGCGCTGCGATCTCCTTGACACCGTGCTTGTAGATCGAGTGGTGGTCGGCGTTCGAGAGGGCATCGGAGTACGTGATGTTGATCTCGTGCTGGCCCTTGCCGAACTCGCCTTTGGAGAACTCGATCGGGATTCCGGCACCTCGCATGT
>JBDTNY010000036.1:0-8645 GCA_039933515.1 Actinomycetota bacterium | reverse complement strand
CCCAGATCGTGCCGATGGAGGAGATCAACCTCCACTTCAACGGGGACTTCCACGCGGTGACGGCCGCGCACAACCTGCTGGCGGCTGCCCTCGACGCCTCGATCTACAACGGCAATCCACTCGGGATCGACCCGCAGTCGATCACGTGGCCGCGCACGCTCGACATGAACGACCGCGAACTGCGCTACACCGTCGTCGGTCTGGGCGGTCGGGTCCACGGGGTGCCGCGCGAGAACTCGTTCGTGATCACGGCCGCCTCCGAGGTGATGGCGGTGTTCGCCCTCTCGAGCGACCTCCAGGACCTGCGGGCACGGCTCGGGCGGATCCAGGTGGCCTCGACCTTCGACGGCACCCCCGTCACGGCCGACGACCTGCAGGCGGGCGGTGCGATGACCGTGATCATGAAGGACTCGATCAAACCGAACCTGGTGCAGACGCTCGAAGGACAGCCGGTCCTCGTGCACGCCGGCCCGTTCGGCAACATCGCGCACGCGAACAACTCGATCATCGAGGATCGCGTCGCGCTGAAGCTCGCCGACTACGTCGTCACCGAGGCGGGGTTCGCGAGCGACCTCGGCTTCCAGAAGTTCTGCGACATCGTGTGCCGGTTCGGCGGGTTCTCCCCGAGTGCCGCCGTGCTCGTGACCACGGTGCGCGCCACCAAGTCGCACGGCGGGATGGCCTTCGCCGACCTCGGGAACGAGGATCTCGACGCGCTCCGCCGGGGGATCGACAACCTCAGCGCGCACATCGAGATCGTTCGGGCCTACGGGATCCCCTGCGTGGTCTCGATCAACAACTTCCCCACCGATACCGACGCCGAGATCGCGCTGATCGAGGAGCTCGCGGTGCAGGCGGGAGCCGAGACGGTGGTCGTGAACCGCGCGTTCGCCCAGGGTGGCGCGGGCGCTGTGGAGCTCGCGAACGCGGTGGTGGAGGCCTGCGAGAAGCCGAACTCGTTCGACTTCCTTACCCCGAGCGGGGCGGGGCTGAGAGAGCAGATCGAGGCGATCGCCACGCACCTGTACGGCGCCGACGGCGTCGACTACCTCCCGCAAGCCGAGAAGGACCTCGCGCGGATGGATCAGCTCGGATTCGGAACCGTGCCGGTCTGCATGGCCAAAACCCACCTGTCGCTCAGCCACGATCCGCTGATGCTGAACCGGCCGAAGGGGTTCCGCCTGCCGGTGCGCAGCGTGGTCCCGGCCGCCGGCGCGGGCTTCGTGGTCGTGCTCTGCGGCGACATGCAGCGGATGCCCGGCCTGGGCAAGACGCCCGCGTTCCAGCAGGTAGACATCGACGCCCAGGGGCGTACGGTCGGGCTCTTCTAGGCCTAGGCTTCCGGAGGCATGACGCAGAACTCGTTGCCCTCGGGGTCCAGCATCACGGCCCAGACGTTCCCGCCGTCCTCGGCCCAGTTCCGCAGCGTCGCGCCCAATCCCTCGAGCCGGATCACCTCGTCGTCGACCGACTCGTCGGCCACCACGTCGAGGTGGACGCGGTTCTTGCCCATCTTGGCCTCGGGCACCTCGGTGAAGAAGAGCACCGGCAGCCCGGGCGTCTCGTCTTCGGGAGGCTCGACCATCACGCTCGGGTCGTCCTCGGGGTCGAGGACCCCTCTCCCGGCGAGCCGAGCGACCTCGTCGGGATCGTAGGGGGCGACCTGCCACCCGAGCGCCGCCGCCCAGAACCGGGCGAGCGGGGCCGCGTCCTCGCAGTCGAAGACCACCGCGTCGATCCTCATCGTCCGCGAGCCTACGCTCGCGCCGCTCAGTGGGGAAGGCGGAGCTGGAACGCGGTCTGGGTCTCCCGCAGGAGTTCGTCGGCGCGGCCCTTGAGACCTGCCAGTTCGTCGAGCATGCCCACCCGCTTGGCCTCGTCCTTGAACGCGCTCGCGTTGATCTCGACGTTCGCGATCGCGCAGAGCGCCGCGCAATAGAGTGAGGCCGCGGCCGAGAGCCCGTCGGACGCAGCCTGCGCGTTGCCCATCGCAGTGGCGTCCTCGGCGAGCTCCATCAGGTGGATCGCCTTGCGCGCGACCGACTGCGGGACCGCAGCGGCCTCCGCGTAGCCGGACTGGATCGCCGCCGAACGGGCCGCTGTTTCCTCCGCGGTCTCCTTCGGCATCTTGAAAGCAACCATCACGCCGTCGAACGCGTGCGCATCGGTATCGGCAAGCTCCAGGAACTCCTTCCGCGCGGCGTCGGCCGCCAGGATGAGGCCGTTCATCCGATCTTCCACGTCCTCGAAGCCGGGCTTGCCCACCGTGAGCCTGCCCACCATGGCGATCATCGCGGCGCCGTTCGCGGCGGAAAGCGCGGCGACCGACCCGCCGCCCGGGGTGGGAGCCGAGGAGGCCAGCGTCTCCAGGAACGCCGCGAGGGTCATCTCCGACATGCTCATATGGTCTCCTCGTCCGCTGCGTCGAGCAGCCGCTCCAGCACCTGGCGGTCCGGGTCGAAGCCCGCGAGCCGCAGGTGGTCGATGTCGCCGTCGCCGAGCGCCGACGCGGGCACGAGCCCGACGATCTCGGAATCGGTGACCGCCAGGCCCCGCTGACCCGCTTGCCTCGCGACTTCGTCGAAGGCCGTTCGGAGCCCCGTCACCTCGTGATCTACGAGATTCATCGACACGGTGACCACCCCGCCTCGCTCCGGCACCGCGAAACCGATCGCGCGCACGGCCGCGAGCCCTCCCGATGATTCCCGGACCGCGCGGGCGATCTCTTTCGCGGCATCTTCGTCGCGTCCGTCCAGGTAGATGTTGAAGGCGACCAGCGGCTTACGGGCGCCCACGGCCGTAGCGCCCGCAGGGCCGAGCCCGTGCGGACCGAAGTCGGGCGGTCGCTCCCCGCGCGAGACCGCGTCGCGGAGTCCCTCGAACTCGCCTCTGCGCACCTCGGCGAGCGAGGCGCGCTCCGACGTGAGGGCCGCACGGTCATAGAGGTACACGGGCACGCCGAGCGTCTGGGCCATGTCCGCGCCGAAGCGCCGCGCGAGTGCGACGCAATCCTGCATCGAGACGCCGCGAACCGGCATGAAGGGGATCACGTCGGCGGCGCCCATCCGGGGGTGTCCCCCCGCGTGTGTCGTCATGTCGATCAGCTCGACCGCTTTCGCGGCGCCCGCCATCGCGCTGCGGTAGACCGCGTCGGCGTCGCCGAGCACCGTGGTGTCGAGCCGGTGGTGGTCCGGATCAGCTTCGGCGTAGACGAGACGCGCCGCCGGCTCGCGCAACGCGGCGACGATCGCGTCGATCACCTCGTGGTCGCGGCCCTCGCTGAAGTTGGGCACCACGCCGACGATCTGGGTCTCCATAGCGCTGGAGGATACGACGAGGGCGCTCCTGACCTCGGGGCGCCCTGGATGCATCGCGTCGCTAGGCCCGTGGCTTCGCCTTCTGGGGGTCGTAGGGGCTCGCGACGTCGACCGTGGCCGCCGCCGTGCCGCCCTCGACCGCCACCTCGACCTTCTCGCCCTCGGTGGCCGCGCCGGTGTCCAGGATCGCCAGGCCGAAGGTCCCCAGCCGCGGACTCACCGCGGGCGAGGTCACGACGCCCACCTCGACGCCGTCCTTCGTGACGGCCGCGCCGTAGTCGGGGGCCGCGTCGCCCTCGATCCTCAGGGACCTGAAGCGCTTCGGAGGCTCGGCCCCGTAGGCCGCGAGCGCCTCGGCACCGACGCACTCCGTGTCGGTCTTGATGAAGCGATCCATCGACAGGTCGTAGGGACTGATCTCGTTCGGGTTGTAGTCAACCGCGATGATGATCAGCCCCACCTCGGTGCGCGTCAGGTCGATCGCGGTGAGACCGAACGGAGTGCCGCCCGCCCCGATCAGGGCTTCCCAGATCTCGAGCGCATCCTCGGGCTGGCACACGACCTCGTAGCCCTTCTCTCCTGAGAAGCCGGTGCGAAGGACCCACGCGTCCTTGCCGGCCACGGTGGTCTGCTCGGGCCAGAACCGGAAGTAGCGGAGCTCGGTCAGATCGCGGCCGGTGAGGCCCTGGAGGGTCGCCGTCGATGTCGGTCCCTGCACGGCGATCATCGCGAGCTCGGAGGTCCGGTGCGCGATCTCGGCGTCGAGTCCCGCGGCCGTCTCCTGGAACCAGCCCTCGATCCCGGGCGAGTTGATCATCATCCAGAACTTCTGATCGTCGTGCTTGTAGACGTTCCCGTCGTCGATCATCGTGCCGTCGGCGTTCACGAACGCGCCGTACCGCACCTGTCCCGCCTCCATCCCGGCGAGCGAGTTCGTGAAGCGCCGCTGGATCAGGCGCTCGGCGTCGGGTCCGGTGACCTCGTACTTGCAGGTCGAGAAGAGATCCCAGATCCCGGTGGCGGTTCGGATCGCCTCGTACTCGGCCATCGGGTCGGTGCCCTCGTGCATGGCCCAGCCCCAGCCGTCCTCCCACAGGAACTCCGCGCCCTTCGAGACGTGCCAGTCGTGCAGCGGTGAACGGTGCTCCTCGGTCATGTCCGTGTGCCTCCTCCGTGCCTCGGTCCGGTCGCGTCAAGCGCGCGGCCGGCGTTTCTCCGGGTCGTACAGCGCCAGCGCATCGACCGTACCGGCGATCGGGGCGCCCTCGGCGGCCACCTCGACGCGCGTGCCATCGGCGGCCGCGTCGGTGCGCAGGATGGCCAGCCCGATCGGGCCGAGGATCGGGCTTGCGGCGGGGCTGGTAAGCACGCCGATCTCCTCGCCCCCGGTGGTGATGACGGCGCCGTAGTCCGGCAGAGCATCGCCCTCGAGCCGGATCGTCTTGAAGCGGTTCGGCGGGTCTGCGGCGAGCTCGCGGAGCGTCTCCTTACCCATGAATTCGCCGTCGGCGTCGAGCGCCACGACTCGATCGAGGCCCAGGTCGAACGGCGATCGCTCGTGAGGCGCGTAGTCGTAGTCGGTCACGATCATCCCCACCTCGACCCGCACCGACTCGATGATCGCGACCCCGTAGGGGCGCGCGCCGGCCGACTCGACCGCCTCCCATACCTGGGCGGCGTGGTCGGGTCGCAGGAAGAGCTCGTAGCCCAGCTCTCCGCTGAACCCCGTGCGCGAGAGCCACACGGGTGCGCCGCCCACCGTCACCGGCTCGGGGAAGAAGGTGAAGTAGCGGAGGTCGTCGACGTCGGCGCCCGTCACGACCGACCGGATCAGCTCACGAGATCCCGGCCCCTGGACCTGCAGGCTGGGCAGGTCCGGCGCGATGTAGTCGATGGCGACGTCAAGTCCTTTCGTCGCGTCCGCGAAGTACTCAGCGCGATCGTTGCCGTTCGTGCAGACCCACAGGTGGTCGGCCGCGTGACGGAACACCGTGCCGTCGTCCACCAGCAATCCGTCTTCGTCCACGAACGCTCCGTACCGAACCTGACCGTCATGCATCCCGATGATGTCGTTCGTATTGACCCGCTGCGCGGCCTCCAGGGCGTCGACGCCGCGGAAGGCCCACTTGTTCAGCGGCGACAGATCCCACATGCCCACGCTCTCGCGGACGGCCCGGTATTCGGCGTCGGTGTCGCCGAAGCTCGTGACCCAGAGCCAGCCGGCCTCCTCGTCGTACCCGTCGGCCCGCTGGGATGTGATGGGATGGAACGCGGTCTCGCGGCCGGGGCTCATGGGCGGGTTATACCGCGTGATTGAACCGTTGTTCAAGTTGACGGGGATCGCGTTCACGGACGGCCGAGCCGCGCGAGGTCCCGGAGGGTCGGATCGGGGTGCTCGGGAAGCTTGTCGGCCAGCACCAGGAACAGTTGAGCCGTGACGAGCGCGTCGTCGAGCGCTTGATGGGCATCGGCGACGGGCACGCCGTAGCGGGCCGCGGTGCCCGAGAGCGGGTAGCCGGGCTTGTCCCGTGCAGGCCCCCCGAGCCCGTCGGCCGCGATCGCGAGGTTGCGCACGTCGATCGTGCGACGGCGCCACCGGCGTCTTCCCCCGCCGAAGATCGCGTCCAGGAAGTGCACCTCGACGCCTGCGAACCACACCAGCAGATACCGGCCGTCGAGCGCTGTGCGCAGCTCGTCGCGCGCCTGGGCGATCGAGGGCGAGCCCGCGAGATCTTGCGGGCGGAGCTCGTGGATCGTCTGAGACCGAGGCGAGGGTGGCACGTGCGGCTCGATGAGCTGGTGGTGCGACTCCCCCACGATCACCCGCCCGCCCCGCACGGGCACGACGCCGTACGAGACGACCGTGTCGGAGCGGAAATCCAGCCCGGTCGTCTCGAAATCGATCGAGACGTAGTCGGTCTCGCGCCACGGCACCGCGCGGGCCCGTGGCGGGGCGGCGGGCAGGCTCACCGTGTGGGCGGGCATCGGACGGTCTCAGATTCGGTCGCGACGGCGTGCACCGGCAGATCGAAATGACCGGCTGGAAGCGCGCGGTCCAACAGCTGAAGCCCGAAGGCCATGCCGAGCCTGAACGCGTCGGGGCGCGCCCGCGGGAAGAACCGGTCGTAGTACCCGCCGCCATAGCCGACCCGGCGCCCCGTTCGGTCGAAGGCGACCGCCGGCGTCACCACGACGTCGACGCCAGAAGGGGCCAGCGCTTCCCCGCCGGCGGGCTCGAGGGCCCCGAACGAGGTCGTCGTGGTGGGCTCACCCGGCCGCCACGTGCGGGGCTCGAGCTCGCCGTCCACGATGCGTGGGAGCGCCACCTTCACCTCGCGCGAGACCAGCGCCTCGATCAGGCCGATCGTCGGCACTTCGGAGCCGAACGCCCAGAATGCCATCACGGCGCGCGCGGTCGCCACCTCGGGGAGCGCCAGAACTCGGGCGGTGACGAGAGCCCCGAGCCGCTCCCGCTCCCGGGTGGAGAGGGCGTCGCGTCGCTCCAGGACGGCGAGCCTGACCAGCCTCTTCTCTCGTTTCAGCTGGCCACTGTCCACGGGCGAAGGGTACGCGTGATCAGCTCGAGCCGGTCGAGGGGACCCACGGGGAGCAGGATCAGCCAGGTCGCGCCCGCCTCGGCGAGTCGGTCGGCGAAGGCGCGAAGCTCCTGGGCCGTGCCCGCCCAGAGCCCGTCCCGGGGCAATCCCCGGCGGTCACGGTCAGCGAGCAGCCGGTCGAGATCGGCCCGATCCTCGCCCACGAGGGCGATCCCGCCCCAGGTCGGCGCCACATCGCGTCCCTGGGCGAGCGCCCGGAGCCTTGCCGCACTCGCCGCGAACGCCTCCGCGTCCTGGCCCCACCCATTCCAGGCGTCGGCGGCCCGCGCGGCGATCGAGAGCACGGCTTCCGAACGCCCGCCCACCCAGAGCTCGGGCGAGCCCGGCGGGACCAGGGGCCCCGACAGGGCAGGCACCATCGCGCCGCCCGGCCAGCCACGCCCCTCGAACAGCGCCCGTATCGCGCTGACCGACTCCTCGAGCAACCGCAGCCGGTCCGCGACCGAGGGGAACGCGATCCCGTACGTCTCGTGTTCGGGCAGCGACGCCCGGTCGCCGCTGCCCACCGCCAGGATCGCCCGGCCACCCGTCATCGCATCGAGCGCCGCCGCCTCTTTGGCCAAAAGTCCGGCCGGACGCAAGGTCACCCGGGTGACCAATGTGCCCACCGCCATCGAGGGATGCCGCGCCGCGACCGCCGCGAGCAGGGTGAACGGCTCGAGCGCCGGCCGATCGGGGCCCGACGGCGGATAGAACACCGGCGGGAACAGGTGATCGGGCGAGAACACGCCGTCGACCCCCAGCGCGGCGCAGCGATCGGCGATCTCCATCGGGCGCGACACGTCGGCCGTGAACACCGGAAGGGAGATACCGAGCTTCACGCGAAGGTCTCGAGCGCCATCATTGCCGCCCCGATCGCGCCGGCGTCGTTGCCGAGAGCGGCCGTCACGAGCGGCACTCGTGGCCGATGCGCGGCCGCCTCGATCGAGGAAACGAACGCCGCGCGCGCGGGCTCCATCAGCAGGTTCCCGGCCGCGGCGGCGCCCCCGCCTACCACGACGATCTCGGGGTCGAGCACGTTCGCGAGCCCCGCCAGTCCCTCGCCCAGACTCGTCCCGACCGCCGCGAGGATGCCCCGGGCGATCGGATCACCCGCGCGGGCGGACTCGCTCACGATCTCGCCGGTGACCTTGGCGGGATCGCCGCCGGAGCGGCGGGCGATCATCGACTGCGGGTGCTGACGTGCGGCGTCACGCCCCGCCCGGGTGATCGCGTGGCCGCTCGCGAACTGCTCCCAGCATCCCCGGTTCCCACAGCCGCACAGCGGGCCGTCGGGGTCCACGATGATGTGTCCGATCTCTCCCGCGAACCCGTGAGCACCCCGGACGAGCTGTCCGCCGACGATGATGCCACCACCGATCCCCGTCCCGGCTCCCGCGAACAGCACGTGGCCGTGGCCCACGGCCGCCCCGAGTCGGAACTCGCCCCACGCGGCGGCGTTCGCGTCGTTGTCCGCCAGCGTCGGCAGCCCGAGCGCGTCCCAGAGGTGCTGCGCGAGCGGGGCGTTGCGCCACGCCAGGTTGGGGGCGAACGTGAGCCGGCCCGTGTCCTTTTCGACCAGCCCGGCGGCGCCGATCCCGATCGCCCGCACCTCGGGCGCGATCACCCCACGCGCGACCTCGACCATCGTGTCGAGCGTCGCCTGCATGTCGTTGGCAGGGGTCGGAAGGGTCTGGCGCGCGAGCACGGCGCCTTCCACGGTGACGCGGAT
>JBDTNY010000035.1:0-26870 GCA_039933515.1 Actinomycetota bacterium | reverse complement strand
CGAACGATATGTGCGTGGTGATCGGCCCGTCGTAGAACGTGTTCGGGCGGTCGTGGGTGCGGTCCACGAGCTGATCGCAGATCACGAAGTCGCCGGGTTTGACGTCGGCCTGCAGCGAGCCGCACGCGTTCGGTCCGAGCACGCGGCCCACGCCGAGCTCCTTCATCGCCCACAGGTTCGCCTTGTAGGGGATCTTGTGGGGTGGGAATTCATGACGGGAGCCGTGCCGGGGCAGGAACGCGACCCGCCGCCCGCCGATCTGGCCGATCGTGACCGGCGCGCTCGGGGATCCGTACGGGGTCTCGACCTCGACGGTCTCGGTCCCCTCGAGGAAGGAGTAGAACCCCGACCCTCCGAAGACGCCGATGTCGGCCGAGGTCATGAGCCGCTCGAATCCTTCGAGGTCGCAGGCGGCGAGCTCTTGGGCGTGTCCTTCGCGGTGTCGGCCGCCGGCTTCGCGCCCTGCTTGTCCGAGGAGCCCTGCTTGTCCGAGGAGCCCGACGCCTCGGAGGAACCCGAGTCCGACGTCGTTCCTCCCTTGTCGGACGAGGTCGCATCCTTCTTGTCGCCCTTGTCGCCCTTGTCGCCCTTGTCGCCCGCGGACTTGGCGCCCTTCTTCCCATGGTCCGTCGCGTAGAACCCCGACCCCTTGAACGAGATGGCCGGCGGCGCGAAGACCTTGCGGAGCTCACCACCGCACTCGGGGCACTCGGTGAGCGAGGCGTCCCGCATCGACTGGACGATCTCGAACAGGTGCCCGCAGCTCTTGCAGACATACTCATAGGTGGGCATGACGGGGACGAGTGTACCCGTGGACCATTGGCCCATCGGCGTACCCCGTCTGGACGATGCGTCTGCGACACACCCCGGGTACCGTGGAGGCTCGGCACCCGGCTCTGGAGGGTCGATGAAGGTCAGGAAAGCAGTCATCCCCGCCGCGGGACTGGGCACCAGGTTCCTTCCGGCCACCAAGGCGCAGCCCAAAGAGATGCTCCCGATCATCGACACGCCCGCGATCCAGCTCGTGGTCGAGGAAGCCGTACGCGCGGGCCTCACCGACATCTTGATCATCACCGGTCGGAACAAGCGATCGATCGAGGACCACTTCGACCGAGCCGTCGAGCTCGAGGTCTTCCTCGAGGAGAAGGGCAAGTTCGACGAGCTGAAGCACGTGCGTGAGCTCTCGGAGATGGCCGACATCCACTACATCCGCCAGGGCGAGGCGCTCGGGCTGGGACACGCGGTCGGGATGGCCGAGATGCACGTGGGCGGCGAGCCGTTCGCGGTGCTCCTGGGCGACGACCTGATCCACCACTCGATGCCGCTCCTCTCGGAGATGCTCCGCACGTACGAGGAGCACGGCAGCAGCGTGCTCGCCGGCATGGAGGTCCCGCACGACGACATCGTGTTCTACGGCTGCATCACGCCGGAGCCGTTCGACGAGCACCTTTCGAAGGTCCTGTCGGTCGTCGAGAAGCCCGACCCCGCCGACGCCCCCTCGGATCTGGCCGCGATCGGCCGCTACGTGTTCACGCCCGACATCTTCTCGGCGCTCCGCCAGATCAAGCCCGGTAAAGGCGGGGAGCTCCAGCTCACCGACGCGATCAACCTGCTTGCACAGGAGCAGACGGTGTACGCGTACCGGTTCGACCACGGGCGGTTCGACGTGGGGAACAAGCTTGACTACCTGAAGGCCACCGTTGAGATGGCCATCGAGCGCGACGATGTCGGCCCCGAGTTCCGTCGGTACCTTGCCGAGGTCGTCGCGCGCGAGACCCGCGGCTAGCCCCAGGGCGTGCCGCAGACCGGCCCGAGGGCCACGGGTAGACTGGGCGCCATGGCCGACGACCCCCGCGTCCACGATCACGATTCCGGCGAAGGCCTGCGCTCCGTCGGCGACGCCCTCGATCATGTGCTGTCGCAGATCCAGCCGCTGGCATCGCTGCAGCTGCCACTGACCGAGGCGTACGGCTGCGTATTGGCCGAGGACGCGGTGGCCACGCACGACCTGCCGGCGTTCGCGTCCTCCGCGATGGATGGCTACGCCGTTCGCGCCGCCGACCTCGAGGGCGCCTCACCCTCCTCCCCGGTGGAGCTGAAGCAGATCGGCCGGGCGCTGATCGGGCATCGGCCCGACGTGGTCGTGGGCAACGGCGAGGTCGTCCAGATCGCCACCGGGGCGCCGATCCCAGCGGGCGCGGACGCGATCGTGCCCGTCGAGAACACCGCGGCCTCCGGGGAGCTCATCTCGTTCCTCGCCGCGCCCGAGCCGGGGCGCCACATCCGGCCGATGGGCGAGGACGTCCGCGATGGCGACGTCTTGGTCGCAGCGGGGAAGCGGATCGGGCCGCCAGAGATGGGCCTGCTCGCCAACGCCGGTCATCCCCATCCCACGGTGCACCCGCGGCCCCGCGTGATCGTGCTCTCGACCGGCGACGAGCTGATCCCGCCGACCGAGCATCCCGAGTTCGGCCAGGTCCGCGACTCGAACGCCTTCATGCTCTTCGGCGCGCTGCGGGATGCGGGCGCGCTCCCCATGCTTGCCGGCATCGTCCCCGACGACGTCGACGCGTTGAAAGAAGTGGTCTTCAGCCACCTGATCCAGGCCGACGCCTTCATCTCGTCGGGCGGTGTGAGCGTGGGGGAGCGCGACGTCGTGAAAGCCGCGTTCTTCCGGCGGGGCGACGTCGAGTTCTACAAGGTCGCCATGCAGCCCGGGATGCCCCAGGGATTCGGTCACGTCGAGGGCAAGCCGTACTGGGGCCTGCCCGGGAACCCCGTGAGCGTGTTCGTCAGCTTCGAGATGTTCGTGCGCCCGGCGCTCATGAAGATGATGGGCCGCACCCAGCTCGGCCGCCCGGAGATCTCGGCGTCGCTCGCCGAGGCCATCGAGGGCCCCGTGGGCAAGATGCAGTACGCGCGGGTCATGGTGCGGCGCGGCGCGGACGGATGGACCGCCACGCCCACGGGTGCTCGCGGGTCCAATCTGATCTCGACGGTGTCGCGGGCGAACGGCCTCGCGATGGTGCCGCCCGGCACGGCCGTCGCGCCGGCGGGCTCGACCGTGCGCGTGATGCTGTTCCGGTCCTCGGACGACTGACATGGGTGGCGCCGGCTCGACCTCGGACCAGGCCGGCGCCGATGGCGTCACCCGCATCGTCGAGGTCGGCGCGAAGCCCGAGACCGATCGTGTCGCCACGGCCGAGTGCTTCGTGACGATGACCCCGGAGGCCATCGGTCACCTCGTGGCCGGTACCAAGAAGGGCGATCCGATCGCGACGGCGAAGATCGCCGGGGTGATCGGCGTGAAGCAGACCCCGACGCTCCTGCCGCACTGCCACCCGATCCGGGTCACCGGCGCCGACATCGTGATCGAGCCCGACGAGGCCGCGGGGACGATCCGCGTGGAGACCACCGTGCGCGCGAAGGACCGCACCGGCGTCGAGATGGAGGCGCTTACGGCGGCCGCGGTGGCGGCACTTTCGCTCTATGACACCGCGAAGGCGTTCGACCGGGCTGCCCGCATCGACGGGCTCCGGCTGCTGGGGAAGTCGGGCGGCAAGTCCGGCGACTACCGCGCCTGACCGACCACCGCGTCGACCAGCGCGAAGACTCGTCGGTCGTTCGGGTGGGGTTTCGTGCTACGGCATCCGTTGTAACCGCCCCGGGGTGAACGGAACGTGTCCGGAAGACGGCTTGTGAGAAAGTTCTTCGAATCACATCGATGTGATTGTGAGCCCCTATATGTGGTGCTAGCTTCCAGCCTCAGCCTAGATGTTGTGTCTGCACCGGGGTCGCGGCGACGGGAGGCTGGGCGGTGGAGTGGCTGGTCGTCTGTGCGTTAGGCATCATGTGGGGAGTGCTCCTGCTCCCGACGGGCCGCCGACGGGACTCGCCGGACAGGAGCGTGGTCGACTTCGAACGCAGGATGGAGCTCTTGGCCCAAGCTGAAGTGCACGGTGGCGGTGGCCGATGGATCGTGACCCCTCGCAAGGGGATGCGGTTCGTCGGTGAGACCGAGCGACGCCGAGCTCGGGCCCGCGAGCGGCGCAGGCAGGTGTTCGTCTTCTTCCTCGAGTCGATCGGGATCACGTTCCTGATCGGACTCGTGCCCCCCCTCCGCATCATGTGGACGGTCTCGTTCCTGCTCGGGGCCATGCTCCTCGTCTACGTCTGGCTGCTGCTGTCGATGAAGCATCGAGAGCAGGGGCAGCCCGCGGGAGCTCACGCGGTTCCCGCACGATCCGCGGTTCCGGTCGCGGCGACCCAAGCCCGCTACGTGGCCGAGGGCCGCAGCACCTGGGCGCGTCCTACCTTCAACGGACTCGGCGCGCTCGGCGAGAGTGACCGCGTCCACGTGGTCGTTCGCACCGCCGGCGCCTGAGAGCGCGGTGGAGCTCGACGGCATCTCGCGCGACGTCCACGCCCGCTTCGACGCGAAGACCGCCGCCCGTGAACAGGCCCTCCCGCTCGCCCGCCGCTCGATCCGCGCCAGCGCCAACGCGATCCGCGCGATCCACCGCCTGGAGTTCGATCGCGCGACCGAGCTGATCGGCGAGTCCCGCGCCGCGATCGAAGCGGGCCTGGCCGCGGTGGCCGACCACCCCGACGTGCGGTTCGCTGGTTACCTGCAGGACGCCCAGAAGGAGTACGCGGAGGCGCGCATCACGTTCGCGCTCGTGGTGGGCGAGGAGCTGCCGGCCCCCGAGGATCTCGGCGTCGAGGACGCGCCGTACCTGAACGGGATGGCCGAGGCGATCGGCGAGGGCCGCCGGCATATCCTGGACCTGCTCCGAGGTGGCGACGTTGCCAGAGGCGAGTCGATGCTGGCCGCGATGGAGGACATGTACGGCGTGCTCCTCACGATCGATTACCCCGACGCGATCACGATGAACTTGCGGCGCTCGACCGATGTCGCGCGGTCGCTGATCGAGAAGACGCGTGGTGACCTCTCGATCGCGTTCGTCCAGCGGGATTTGCACGACGCGCTGGAACGGCACGCCGACCTGTTCCGCGACCAGGGCTGACCTTCCGGCGCGTCGGTTGCCTTTGCTACCCTTGCCATGTTCCTGGGGGTGTAGCTCAGCCCGGTAGAGCGCTGCCTTCGCACGGCAGAGGTCAGGGGTTCGAGTCCCCTCACCTCCACCAAGAACAGCCCGCGGTCACAACCCGCGCCACATCGTGTCGCGCAGGAGCCAGCCGATGCCGAATCCCCAGACGAGCACCGCGACCACCGTCCGCCCCATCAACCACCGGCGCATCCAGATCACCGCGCCGCCCCCGGCGACCGCCACGACCGCAACGAGCCACTTCAGCCACGTTTGATCGACGGCCGCGAGCCGGGTCGTGCCTTCGATGCAGAGCCGGAAGATCCGATCAAGGTGCACGCCCTCGGAGCAGCGCGCGACCGGGATCAGCAACGCCGTCGCGATCATGCCGGCCGTGAACAGGCTCCCCAGCCCCCAGGCCGGTCCGTCGGGGATCTCGTCGCCGGGGTTCCGCAGGATCTGCCATCCCCGCCAGCCACTCCAGCCGATCGCGATCAGACAGCCGATCGAGACGAGCGCCGCGACCGCCGCCTTATTCGCGCAGATCGAGTCCCCGACGCAGGTGAGCTCGTCCCACGACGCGAGCAGGAAGCCGGCGCCCGCCACGAGAAGGCATGCCGGCGTCGCCAGCCTGGCGATCCGAACCGCGGTCGCCGCTCGCGTCCCCATCGCACCATCGTTCCACAGGCACGGCGCGGCGCCCCACGTTCGTTGCGCGATCGAGCCGCGGCGGCAAGGATGTGACCCGGATGGAGGGACGCTGATCGACGCGAGGAACGATCGTGCAGAGGCAGCCCCCGTGCCGCCGTGGCGAGCGTTCCGGCATGCGTTACGCAGCGGCCGGCTGTCGCTCTCGGCGGTGATGGTCGTGGGCAGCGGAGCCCTGGCCGGACTGTCGACCCTGCTGCCGTGGTACGCGATCGCGTGGAGCGGAGGCGACACCCCGCCCGGATCAACCTCGTGGGCGGGCGTCCGAGGCACGACGGGACTCGTCGCCCTGGTGGCGGGCGTCGCGCTGGTCGTCGTGGGTCTTCGCTACGCCGGCCTGCCGGTGACCGAGCGTGCCGCACCCTTCCGATGGGCGATGCTCGGCGGCGCCTGGGTGCTGATGCTCTCGGGGGTCCTGGCGCCCGGCGAGGTCGTGGACGTGACGTCGGATCGCCTCGTGGCCGCGGCCGCGACCGGCGCCGCCCTCCACCGAGGCGGCGCGATCGGATCGCTGGTGGCTCTGCTCGCCGGGTTGACCGCCCTGGCCGGCGGGTGGCTGGCGATCGTGGAGAACACCGGACAGCACACCGTGCTCGAGGCGATGACCGGCGGGCCTGCCCGCCGTCGCCGCGACCGGTAGCCTCTGGGCATGCGCACGACCACCCTGGAGGAACGCACCTGGTGGGCCCGGCCCGGGCTCGAGGTTCGCGGCGGCGCGCTCACGATCGCGGGCCGCGATGCCGAGGCGCTTGCGCGCGACCGGGGCACGCCGCTGTACGCCTACGACCTGGTCCGCGTCGAGGAGCAAGCTCGCGCGCTCGAGGGCGCCTTCGCGGGCGCCGGCCTCCGCGGTCTCGTCCGGCTCGCCCTGAAAGCGCAGCGCGAACCGACCTTGCTGCGGTTCCTGCGGGAGCGCCTGCCGACCGTGGGCGTCGACGTCTGTTCCCCGGGCGAGATCACGTGGGCGCTCGACCACGGCTGGGCCCCCGCGGAGATCAGCTACACCGGCACGAACGTGAGCGATCGCGACCTCGCGCGGATCCTGGAGGCCGGCGTGCATCTGAACGTCGACCTGCTGACCCAGCTCGATCGGGTCGGGCGGTTCGCGCCCGGCACGTCCCTCGGGATCCGCGTGAATCCTCGGATCGGCGCGAGCCGCGAGGGCGGCGGCGAGACCCTGTATACCGGGCCGCGCCCTACGAAGTTCGGGATATTCGCCGAACAGCTCCCCGATGCGCTTGCGATCGCCGCGCGACACGGGCTCACACTCGACACCGTGCACTTCCATGTGGGCGACGGCTATCTCGACGAGGGTCTCCCCGACTTCGAGGAGACCGTGCGGCGGGGTGCCGAGATGGTGGCGCTCCTGCAAGCCGAAGGGTGCCCGGTCCAAGAGGTGAACACCGGCGGCGGGCTCGGGGTACCGCAACGTCCGGGCGACCGCCCGCTCGATCTCACGGCCTGGGCCGGCATCCTCGAACGTCACCTGGCGCCGCTCGGCGTGGTCGTGGCCACCGAGCCCGGCGACTTCCTGGTGAAGGAGTCCGCGATCCACCTGGCCGAGGTCGTCACGGTCGAGGCCCGCGAGGGTCACACGTTCGTCGGGCTCGACACCGGCTGGAACGTGATGTGCGAGCACTTCGTATACGGGGCGCTGCTCGATCTCGTCTTGTGCCGGGCGGCCGACGCGGAGCCGGTACACGAGGTCACGATCACCGGTCATATCAACGAGGGCGACGACCTGTTCGCGGTCGACCTTCCGTTCCCCGAGGTGGCCGAGGGCGACATCGTGGCCGCGATCGGAGTGGGCAGCTACAACGCGTCGATGACGAGCGAGCACTGCCTTCGAGAGTCCGCCGGCGCGGTCTGCTTCGAGGAGCGCGTGTGACCGGCAAGCTGCCGGTCGCGGACGCTTGGTTCCGGGGCGAGGAGATCGCCGAGGGTCTGACGCTGCTCGTCGAGCCCTTCATCGACCCGCTGCTGGTCTCGAACGTGTGGCACGTGCGCGGGCGCGACGCCGACCTCGTGGTCGACGCGGGGAACGGCGTGGGCTCGCTGCTGCCGTTCGTGGTGCCGCTGACCCAGGGCCGTCCGATCGTCGCGGTGGCCACGCACGGGCACTTCGACCACACGGGCGGCCTGCACGAGTTCGACGACCGCCGGTGCCATACAGACGACGCCGACGACGTGCGCGTGCCCTTCCCGCTGCGGCTCCTTCGCGAGCGGTTCGCTGAAGGAACGGCCGAGATCTTCGCGCACTACGGCTACCCGGTGCCCGACGTGGCGGTCAGCGCCGTCCCGTCGGAGGGGTTCGACCTGGAGGCGTGGGTCACGCCCGGCGCGGAGCCCACGGCGTTCCTCGGGGAAGGCGACGTCGTCGATCTGGGCGACCGGAGGTTCGAGGTGCTCCACGTCCCCGGGCACACGGTGGGCTCGATCGCGCTGTGGGAGCCGGCGACCTGGACGCTCTTCACAGGCGACGCTGCGTACGTCGACGACCTGATGTCGTGGGACGACGAAGCGGCCTTCCGTGCGTCGCTGACGCGCCTCGCCGATGTGCCGGCGTCGCGGGTCTGCGGGGGCCACGGCCGCGTGTTCGACGGCGTCGAGCTCCGCGCCCTCGCGGCGTCGTCGACCCCGTGACGGACTATCCTCCGGCGATGGAGACATCGCGCACCATCGTGAAGGCCGGACGGCTCGTGGACGTCGTGGGGGAGCGCGTGCTGACCGGCCAGGCCGTCACGATCGAGGGCGACCGGATCATGTCCGTCGAGCCCGACGACGGCTCGCCCCCGCGGGAGGGCGATCGGGTGATCGAACTAACCGGCCACACGGTCGTGCCCGGACTGATGGACATGCACGCCCACATGATCGGCGACGTCGACGGGAGCGAGACGTACGCGGCACTCGTGGTGCGAAGCGCAGCCCAGGAGGCGATGGCGGGTGTCCGCAACGCCCGCGACACGCTGATTGCCGGCTTCACGACGGTCCGCGACGTGGGGACCTTCCGAGCGTTCGTCGACATCGCACTTCGCGACGCGATCGATGCCGGCTGGACGCCCGGCCCGCGCATGTTCTGCGCCGGCGCCTACGTGACGTCGTCGACCGGCGGGGGCGACATCCCCGGCCTGGCGGTCGACGTCGACGAGCGGCTCCCGCGCGACCTGCGGTTCGGCGTCGCGAACTCGCCCAACGAGGTCCGCAAGGTGGTGCGCGAGATCCTCCATCGTGGCGCGGCGCAGATCAAGGTGATCGCGACCGGTGCGGTGCTCACCGAAGGCACGAACCCCGGCGCGCCGGAGTTCAGCGAGGAGGAGATCCGTGCTGCGGTCGAGGAGGCCGCGCTCTACGACACGTACGTCGCCGCGCACGCGCACGGTCCCGAGGGCATCAAGCGCGCGGTGCGCGCGGGGGTCGGTTCGATCGAACACGGCTCGCTCATGGACGACGAGTGCATCGCGCTCATGGCCGAACACGGCACGTACCTGGTCGCCGACATCTACTGCGGCGATTGGATCGAGGAAGAAGGGACCCGGGCGGGATGGTCGCCGAACTCCCTGCGGAAGAACCGGGAAACCACCGACGCCCAGCGCGACGGCTTCGCGAAGTCGGTGAAGGCGGGCGTGAAGATCGCATACGGCACCGACAGCGGGGTGTACCCGCACCGAGACGTGGCCCGGCAGTTCGCCTATATGGTCCGTCACGGCATGACGCCGATGCAGGCGATCCGCAGCGCGACGATCGTGAGCGCCGAGCTGCTCAGGGCAACCCACGACCTCGGCTCGATCGAGCCCGGGAAGTTCGCGGACCTCGTGGCGGTGGCGGGCGACCCGCTCGAGGACATCTCGACGCTCGAGCAGGTCGCCTTCGTGATGAAGGGCGGCCAGGTCGTGAAGGACCTGACGGGGGACTGAGCCCGCAGGATCGATCCTTCCTGCCTGACCCCCGGGCCTACGTGCCCGGGATGTAGACCAGCAGCAGCTGCCCGCGCTGGCCGACGGCGGAGTCGACCCTCAGATCGATCCCCTGTTGGCGAACCTTGGTCTTGTGCGCCTGGACGTCCAGCAGCCAGTAGCCGTCCCCGAAGAAGTCGCTTACGTCGACCGCACCGCTGGACTCCCAGACGCCGGGGCCGCCACCGCGGTCGATCGCAACATCAGACGGGTCGAGCTGCGCCACGGCGGTCAGGGTCTCCGTCGCCAGGTCGTACACCTGGATCCTCGCGTACCCGGAGGAGGTGTCGTTACGATCCTCCTGGATCACGAGCGCCTGGTCGCTGATGCCCAGGTTGTCGGGGTTCACGAGATCGTCGCCGTTGTCGCCGTCGAGGACGACCTCGAGCGATGCCCGCCGCGGGTGCGCCGCGTCGTAGGTGAGCTTGTAGACGCGACCGTGCTTCGTGTCGGCCTTGTTCGCACCGGTGTCGGAGAGGTAGACGACGCCGGGGTTCGCGGGGTCCGGCGCGGCGTCCTCGATCCGCACGAAGTTGAACGATCCGAGGGATTCGGCCACCTCGTTGAGCTGCAGCCCGTCGAACCGCCCGACGTGGGGGATCGTGACGAAACGTCCATCGAGGACCTCGCCCTTGGCGATGTCGTTCGCCGATGGGTCTCCATCTCCCTGGTCGTCGGGCACCCAGACCGCGAAGGCGCCCTTGCCCCGCAGGGCCTGCGTGAAGGTGTCGGAGAAGTAGCTGTAGGCCTGCGAACGAACCCGGAACGAGTCCTCCGACAGGTACATCACAGCCTGGCTGAGCCCTTTGACGGGCGCAACGTTCTCGTGGTTCAGCGCGCCGAACTGCGGCGTCTCGAGCACCTGCCCCGTCACCGCGTTGATGGCGATCGACATCCCGCCCTGCGGCGAGCCGATCCACTCCTCGCCGGCGAAGTACCAGGGGACGCCGGCGATCGTGTCCATCGTGGCGGAGCAGAAGTACTCGTAGCCTTCGGTGCCGTCGACGGCATAGCTCGCCGCCACGACCTGGCCCTGCAGGTTGAGCGACAGGTGTGACACGCGGGACCATGCGGGGTCGCCGTAGCGGTACGAGAGCTCGTGGTTCACGAAGACCTCGAGCCGGCCCGTCGAGCTCTGATACACGCCGATCCCATCGGGGACGCCCGTGAGCTGGAAGCCCCCGAGCCTGCCGCCGATCAGCTCCCCGGAGTTCATGATCGGGGTGATGTCGAGCCCAGGCTGGAGTGCGACGATCATCGGCGGCTCGGAGGTGATGAATGGCGCGTCGGGGCGTATGGGCCGGGCGCTCGACGTGCCCGGAAGCATCGCCGCCAGCGCGATCACGGCGGCCATCGATGCGGTGCGTCGTTTCATCTCGTCCCCCCACAGGCTCGGCTCGCGAAGCGTAGGCCCGGCCGACGTCGTGAAGCAAATCGACCGGCTCCCTGTGCGCATCTGGGAACATCGAAGGGTCGACGTCGAGCCATCGAAAGGCGTATCGCCATGACCGAACGCACCCCGCTCTCAGCCCAGGAGATCACCGACCTCTCGAAGCGCTACACCCTGTACGACTGGCAGGCGCAGGCCAAGGTGATGCCGCTCCCGGTCGAGCGCGCCGAGGGCGTGTACTTCTACACGACCGACGGGACGCGGTACCTCGACTTCAACTCCCAGCTGATGGGGGTGAACATCGGTCACGGCGACAAACGCGTGATCGACGCGATCGCGAAGCAAGGGGAGACCCTCCCCTACATCTCGCCGTTCATGGCGTTCGAGACCCGCGCGCGGCTCGGTGAGAAGCTCGCCTCCCTGTGGCCGGGTGACCTCGAGAAGTCGTTCTTCACGCTCGGCGGCGCCGAGGCGAACGAGAACGCGATCCGCATCGCGAAGGCCTACACGGGCCGCACGAAGATCCTCACGCGCTATCGGAGCTACCACGGCGCGACCTACGCGACGATCAACCTCACCGGCGACCCCCGCCGCTGGGCGAACGAGAACCCGCCGATGCCGGGCGTAGTGCGCGTCCTCGACCCGTACCACGGCACGGCGCGAGGGACCGAGGACTCGGAGGTCTCCCTTGCGGTGCTCCGCGAGACGATCGAGCTCGAGGGGCCGGAGACGATCGCCGCGTTCATCCTGGAGACCGTCACGGGCACCAACGGGATCCTGATCCCGCCCGACGGCTACCTACAGGGCGTGCGCGACCTGTGCACCGAGTTCGGCATCGTGATGATCGCCGACGAGGTGATGTGTGGGTTCGGCCGCACGGGTGAATGGTTCGCCGTCGACCACTGGGACGTCGTGCCCGATCTGATGTCCACCGCGAAGGGGCTCACGTCGTCGTACCTGCCGCTGGGGGCGCTCGCGATCAGCCCGCCGATCGCCTCGTTCTTCGACGAGCACGTCTTCTGGGGCGGGCTCACGTACAACTCGCATCCGCTGAGCTGTGCCGCGGCGCTCGCCGCGATCGAGATCATGGAGGAAGACGACCTCGTCGGGAACGCGAAGCGCATGGGCGAGGTCATGGCGAGCCACCACGCCGAGCTCGCGGAGAAGCATCCGAGCGTCGGGCGCGTGCGCAACCTCGGTCTGTTCGGGGTGCTCGAACTCGTGAAGGACCGCGACACGCTCGAGCCGATGTCGCCGTTCAACGTGCTGAACGAGACGATGCAGAAGGTGAACCGCGCGCTGCTGGATCGCGGCCTGTTCACGATGGTGCGCTTCAACCACGTGATGACGAACCCGCCGCTGTGCATCACCGAGGAGCAACTCGGGGAGGGCTTCTCGATCATCGACGAGGTCCTCTCGATCGCCGACGAGGCGATGGCCCGATGACGGTGGTCGCGAGCGATCGCCGCCGGGGAACGGGGCTGGCGGTGGCGGCCGGATGCCTTGTCGCCGTCGTGCTCGCCCTCTACGTGGGGATCATCGCGGCGCAAGGCGACGCAGAGATCGGCCGGGTGGCGGTCGTCGTGACGTTGGTCGCCGCGTCGGTCGGGTGTTGCTTCATGACCCCGTTCGCGCACGACCCGGGACTCCGAGCGATCGCCGCGTGGGGCGGGGTCGGCGAGTTGTTGTCGCTCGGCATGCTGGGGATATTCTCGGTCGGCCTGCCGCTGCTGATCGCCGGCATCCTGCTGTTGGTGGCCGCCGTCCAGATCGGCGTTGCCACCGGGATGGTTCGGCTCGCGGCGACCGCGTGCTTGGTGGGAGCCGTGGTTCCCTGGGTGCTCGTGCTCCTGGGCTGACCGCGAGGTCACACCGAGACGCTCGACCATCGCTCGGCCCACTTGCCGAGCTCGTCCATCACGTTGCCCAGGTCGCGGCCCCGGTCGGTGAGGTGGTATTGGATCAGCACGGGTGTCGTCGGGGTGACGTCGCGCGTGACGATGCCCTTGTGCTCCAGCTCCTTCAGGCGTTCCGACAGCAGGGCGTCGGAGATGTTCGGGATACCGGCCTTCAGGTCGGAGAACCGCACCGCGCCCGACTGGAGCGCGCGCACGACCTGGGGGTTCCATCGCTTGCCGATCAACTCGGCGGCGCGCTGGAAATGCTGGCACAAGGGGGCTTCTTCGGTCATGCGGTCATCCTATCCATGTCGAGGCGCCTTCGCTAGCTATCGATGAGTAGCTTGTGGAACTTGAGCGACTCGGGAATACATAGTATCTTAGTTTCAGTTAGTGACGGCGTGGGGCCACCCGGAGAGAGGGCGGCCACGGAGCGAAGGAGGCACCACATGTCCCAGGCAGCGCGAGAGATCGACGGCATCTCCCTACCGCCGGCAGGCAAGTACGAGTTCGACCTCACCCACACGCAGGTGGAATTCGTGGCGCGTCACATGCTCACCAGGATGCGCGGCCGCTTCACCGACGTGGACGGCTCGATCGTCGTGGGTGACTCGATCGACGGGTCCTCGGTGACCGTCGAGATCAAGACGGGGAGCGTGCAGACGAACCTGCAGCAGCGTGACGATCACCTTCGCAGCGGCGACTTCTTCGATGTCGAGGAATTCCCGGTCATCACCTTCACGAGCACCGGGATCCGCCACACCGGCGGCAACGGGTTCGAGCTCTCGGGTGACCTCACGATCAAGGGCATCACCAACCCGGTGACCCTCGTCGGCGAGTTCGACGGCTGGGGTCCCGACATGCAGGGCACCACGATCTTCGGCGCCTCGGCCAAGGCCGAACTGAACCGCGAAGACTGGGACCTGACCTGGAACGTGGCCGTGGAGACCGGTGGTTTCTTGGTCGGCAAGAAGGTCGGCCTCGAGATCACCGTGGAGGCGCGAAAGGTCGGGTAGGTCTGGTTTCAACAAGGCTGAGGGCTGCGCGTGACGCTGCTCGGGGGCCGGCGCTCCTCAGGGAAACTGAATGCCCTGCTGAGCACCCCCTCGTTCGTGACGTGCTCTCGTCAGGCGGTTGGTGCCACCCCTGAGGCGCCTGGTTCGTATTCCTCGAGAGCGAAGAGGTTGTCGTACTTGACCACCGTGTCGCCGGCGATCCAGAGGTCGGCGGCCCAGCCGGAGTCGAGGGCGGTGAAGGTCCAGCGGGTCGCGCGAAAGCGTCCCGCCGGGGTCGTGATCTCCTCGGGGCCGTGCAGCGTGTAGCGCTGGCGGATCTTGAAGGGATCGAGGGTTCGGGGCTGCAGATAGACGACGTCGATCTCGGCGGTGCGGTCGAGGCGGCGGCAGGTGATCGCGTTCGTGGCCGGGGTGAAGTAGTCGAGGTGGGTATCGGGGCCGTAGGGGATCTCGATCTCCTGGCGGTCGCGGTAGCCGGCGAGGGTGTCGCCGTGGGGTTCGAGGAGGATGTCGTGCTCGCCGGTGTCGATGCGGAGGCGGGCGATGCGCCAGTCGCGATCGACGGCGATGTCGACGATCTCGTGATGGTCGGTCTGGATGTCGCTGAAGTACCGCCAGCCCATGGGCCCGGGGGCGCAGCGGAAGTTCTCGGCGCCGTCTGGGGCGCCGTCATCCCCGAGCACGGTGTAACGGCCGGTCGGCATGCGGTGAAGCCTACGCCGCGGCTATCGTGACGCCATGCGGGTGGCGGTCTGTCAGATGAACGCGGGCTCGGACGACGTCGAGGCGAACGTCGCGACCGCCGAGCGGCTGCTCAACGAGGCGGCCGACGGCGGGGCCGATCTCGCGGCGCTTCCCGAGCTCTTCCACTACTACGGGAGCTCCGTGCGGGCGCGCGAGGTGGCCGAGCCCATCCCTGGGCCGATCACCGACCGGCTCGCCGCGATCGCGCGCGAGAGGGGGATGTGGGTGCTCGGCGGCTCGATCGGCGAGCGCGAGGCGGACGAAGGCGGTCACACCTACAACACGAGCACGCTGTTCGATCGCGACGGCGAGCTCAGGGCTGCCTACCGCAAGATCCACCTGTTCGACGTCAAGCTGGAGGGCCAACCGCCGCTCCGCGAGTCGTCGTTGTATGCCGCCGGCGACGAGCTGGTCGCGCAGCAGGTCGACGAGGCGCGGGTTGGGATGTCGATCTGCTACGACCTCCGGTTCCCCGAGCTGTACCGGGGGCTGATGGTGCTGGGGTCGCAGATATTGACCGTGCCGTCGGCGTTCACGGCGGTGACTGGCGAGGCGCACTGGGAGGTGCTCCTGCGTGCCCGCGCGATCGAGGACCAGTGCTTCGTGGTCGCGCCCGCACAGTGGGGCCCGTGGGGTCTGCCCGAGGACGGCCGCCGCACGTTCGGGAACTCGATGGTGGTGGATCCGTGGGGGCGCGTCCTCGTGCGTGCGCCGGGCGAGAGCGACGGTGTGTGGTTCGCCGACCTGGACCTGACCGAGCTCCGGCGGATCCGCGACACGCTTCCGGCCCTCCGCCACCGACGCCTGGGCACGACCTGCTGATGCCCCGCGTGCTCCCCGGCGGGATCGAGCTCGACGACGACAAGACGCGTATCGACGTCGAGGTCGTGCACCGGTATCTCTGCGACGAGTCGTACTGGGCAGCGGGTCGGACGCGCGAGACGGTCGTGCGGTTGCTCGACGACGCGTCCCGGGTGGTCGGCGTGTACGACGGTGATGCCACGATCGGGTTCTGCCGCGTCGTGAGCGACGGTGCCACGTTCGCGTTCCTGTTCGACGTGTTCGTGCTGCCTGCGTACCGGGGACGTGGGCTGGGTGTCGAGCTCATCCGTGAGGCCGTAGAGCTGGGTCCGTACGCCGACCTGCCGTGGCACGTGGGCACGCGCGACGCGCACGAGCTCTATCGGCGCTTCGGGTTCGGCGACCCCGACGTGGAACGCCAGATGTTCCGTCCGGGCGCGAGGCGCCCTTGACCGAACGGGAGGAACCCGATGGACGACGAGATGCCGGTGGCCGACCTGCGGATGCGTTCGGTCGTATTCGATTGCGCCGACCCTCGATCGCTGGCCGCCTTCTGGCGGCAGATCACCGGGTACGAGGAAGGCACGGTCGACGACGACTGGTGCTCGCTCCACTCGGCCGACGGGCGGGACCGGATCGGGTTCCAGAAGGTGCCCGAGGCCAAGACCGTGAAGAACCGTGTGCACCTCGATCTGAGCTCGCGCGACGAGGAGGCGGCGGTCGCGGCGCTCGAGGCGGTCGGTGCGACGCGCCTCTGGGCAAGTGAGGATCCCGACGATCCGTTCGTGGTGCTCGCCGACCCCGAGGGCAACGAGTTCTGCGTCGTGCGGGCGCCCTGACGGCTCAGCGCTCGAGATCCTCGGGCGTGTCGATGTCGCGGGGGACCGGGCGTTCGATCCCGACCTCTTGCACCCACTCGGGGTGGCTCGCGATCAGCACGCGCGCGCCGACGTCGCCGTGCAGGTGGCCGGCCTCGGCGTAGATCTCGCGGCTGAGCAAGGCCGGGCCTGGCCCGTCGGTGTACCGGAGCCGCACGATCTGCGCACGTGTCGCGCGGAAGCGAGCGACCAGCGCGCGCACGTCCTCTGCGGTCACGCCCGGCTGGTCACCCAGCAGCACGACCGTGGCCTCGCTGTCCTCGGCGATGTCGTGGAACGCCGCGGCGAGCGACGTCGACTGACCCTTGCGGTGGTCCACGTTCCGCACGAACCGGCCAGCATCCGGCAGCGTGAGCGCGGCCTCCACGGCGTCGGCGTCGTGCCCGGTGACCACGAGGAGCTCATCGACGCCGGCATCGCTGAGCGCATCGATCGCGTGCTGGGTGAGCGGCTTCCCGTCGAGCTGGGTGAGCTGCTTGGTCCCGCCGAACCGCCGGCCCTCGCCCGCGGCCAGGACCACCCCGGTGATCACGCCGAGGTCGTGTTCTTGTTGCCCCCGAAGAGCCTGCGGACGAAGTTCTTGATGAGCGCCCAGATCGCGATGAACCCGAGCTTGAACCCACCGACGGCTTCGGGGGCGGCGTGAACGGGTGCCGGCGCCTCGGTTTCCTCGGCCTCAACAGCTGACGCACCCTCCGCCGCCATGGTCGCTTGCAGGCAGTCGGCGAACTGCTGGGTCAGGTGCTTCGAGATCTCGGGGAGCAGCCCCCGGGAGAGCTGGGCGGCCGCGCCGGTCAGCGTGATGTCGGCCTTCATCTTCACGGTGGTCTGGTCGCCTTCGCCAGCCTCGAGCCAGGACGTGACGGTCGCGTTCGCGGCGCCCTTGCCCTTGGCCTCCATCCCCTTGGCCTTCAAGACGACGCGGTGGGCCTCGTCGTCGCGCGATTCCATGGTCACCGAGCCGGCGAACGACATCGCGACCGGGCCGAACTTCGCGTTCAGCTTGCCCTTCCAGTTCGTGTCGTCGACGACCTCGGTGAGCTCGGCGCCAGGCATGCAGGGCGCGATCTTCTCGACGTCGAGGAGGGTCGCCCAGAGCGCCTCGGGCGGGGTCGAAACCGTGAATTCGTTCTCGATCAGCATGGGAGGCAGACTACCGGGCTTCGGCGCCCGGTTTCGGCCGGTCGTGGATCGGACCTCCACGGGCTTTCAGGAACCCGCCCGCGCGGCCGCGCTTGAAGGCGACGATCTCGGCGACGATCGACTGCGTGATCTCGTCGGGGCCCTCGCTCCCCAGGTCGAGTCCCGCCGGGCCGTGGATCCGCTCGCGGTCGCGCTCGGTGATCTCGACTCCCTCGTCGGCGAGCTCCATCAACAGTCGCTGCGTGCGCGCGCCGGGCCCCAACATGCCGAGGTACGCCACGTCGGAGTCCAGCAGCGACCGCAGGTACTCCTTGTCCTTCAGGAAGTTGTGGGTCATCACGACGGCGTGGGTCCGCGGATCGACCCCGGCCGCCTTCGCGGCGTGCTCGGGGGCGTCGACCTGGACGAAGCCGGCCGCCTCGGGGAACCGCTCGGGCGTGAGGAAGGCGGGTCGGTCGTCGACGACCACCGGTGACCAGCCGATCCCTGCCGCGGCCCGCACGAGCGGGATCGCGTCGTGCCCGGCGCCGCAGACGAGCAGCCGCAGCGGCGGCTCCAGGATCTCGACGAAGGCGCGCACGCCGTGGACGAACACGCGGATCTCGGACCGCCCGGCGTCGAGCAGCTCGTTCGCCGCGACGATCGCCTCGGCGTCGACCGAGGGGAGTCCGAGCGTCCCCTCGGGGTCAGCGCCCGGCCGGATCAGGATCCGCGCGCCCGGCTCGATGGCCTCGTCCTCGGACTCGAGGGCGGTCACGACGGCGATCGGGCGTTTTTCCTCAAGGGCCATCCGAAGGGCGCCCGCGACCTGCGCGGCCTCCTCGGCTGGCTCGATGAAGACTTCGATCGCGCCGTTGCAGCCGAGGCCCAGGCCCCAGACCGCGTCGTCGTCGGCAGTGAGATCCCAGCCGGCGAGGCGAGCGGTGCCTTCCTGCATCACGAGGCGAGCCATGTCGGCGACGTCGCCCTCGAGGCAGCCGCCGGAGATGTTCCCGATCGGGGCGCCTTCCTCCGGGACGAGCAGGCGCGCGCCGGGGCGGCGGTAGGTGGACCCGCGGACCGCGACGATCGTGGCCAGCGCCATGCGCTCGCCCTTCGCAGAGAGCGACTCGATGGCGGCGAGCACGTCGGCGATCTCGCTCACACCCCGATGGTAGCCAGGTGAAGCAGGTCCGGCGAGCCGGGCTTCAGGCTCTCAGCGGCGGGGCCGATGGGGAACGGGGATATGGACGACACCTTCGCGTTCCGATCGACGGGTCGGCCGCTGCGGCGGCGCGTGGATCCCGTCGCGCTGAAGGCCGCACTCGCGGCGTTCGTCGTGGTGCTCACCGTCGGGCTGTTCGCCCGCTGGGTGATCGCGAGCGAACGCGCGAGCGAACTCCATAAGCCCGCACCCGAACGCGTCGGCGTGCAGACGATCAGCGGCCTGGAGACAGTGGCGTCGCAGGCGCCGACGGGTCCGCTCCCCGAAGACGTCGCCGCGCAGAAGGTCGCGAGCCGAGCCTTATGGGCGGCACAGAAGGCGTTCGCGAAGGACGGTTCCTTCGCCGATGCCGGTCCGGGTCAGCTGACGCCGCTCATCCCTTGGGTCACGTTCACCGACGGGCCTTCGCAGGCGCCGTCGATCGCGAGCATCGCGATGACGGATGACGCGTGGGCGGCCGCGGTGCTCTCGGACGTCGGCTCGTGCTGGCAGCTCCG
Organism: Actinomycetota bacterium; assembly: GCA_039933515.1. Classification (GTDB taxonomy): domain Bacteria; phylum Actinomycetota; class UBA4738; order UBA4738; family HRBIN12; genus JAOUEA01. The sequence continues at coordinate 7,590 of JBDTNY010000035.1, read as the reverse complement.
AGTCGACGCGGGGAACCGGGTCACGTACGGGAACACGCCGAACGCGGACCCGTGTACCGGCACCGCGGCGCTCGACGCCGCCGACCGCTCCTGGCCGTAGCCCCGCGGCTCACGTGGGCGTGATGGTTTCCGTGATCCGGAAGCCTCGCGCGCGCAACTCGTCCACCATCACCCGGGGTGCGACCGCCAGCTCCGGAGGTGAACCCCGGGCTCGGTCAGGCCGCCGGCCATCATCCGGGCGACGATCGCCGCGTGGAAGCTGGTCGTCCGCTCCATCGCCGTGAAGCCCGTCTCCTCGTCGGGTTCGTCGCGGAGCTCGACCACGGCCCGGGCGAGCGTAGCTTCGTGGTGGCCGAAGACCTCGACCCGCGCGATCACGATGTCCTGCGAGTCCTCGCCGGTCGCGATCTGCGGTCCCTACAGCGCAAGCAACAGATCGCGCGGCACCAGCCGCGTGCCACCGACCTCCACAGGCTCGATCCCGAAGAGGCCGAGATCGCGGAACGTGTTCATCTGCGCGACGTGCCCGGGGTAGCGGAGCACGCGGGACTCGTATGTCCGTAAGCCCGCAGCGAGGGTGCGCACGAGCGTGCCGCCCGCGTTGCTGGGGAACGCCTCCATCGTGCCCAGGGGGGGATCGAGCTCGATCGCCACGGTCTCGTCGGGGTCGAGGTTCCGAACCGTGATCGGCTCACCCTCGCGGATCCATGCGACCGGGTGCGCGTACTCGTTCAGCAGGCAGTCGACGTGGAAGGTCAGGCGGTAGTTCCACGGGGGTTCGGGATCGAGCGGGAGCCCGGCATCGTAGAAGAGCAGGTCCGTGGGCTCGTCGCGCAGGGTGAGGGCGTAGGCCTGGAGGTTGCTGCCGATGCCTGGCGCCTCGCCGCACGCCGGACGACCGCCATGTGCCGAGCCGCAGCGGCACGGCGTTCACCACCGCGTCGAACGTCTCGAAGGTGAGGGCCACCTCGGATCGGTCCGCGGCATCGAGCGCAACGGGTTGGGGAAGCTGTCATCCTGGCGCGACCCACAGCACCCGAAGACGCCACGCAGGTTCGGCTCAACCGGTCCCTTGAGGGTGCCAACCACCTCTCAGTTCGCGCGTTCCCACCCCCGGGTCTACACTCCGGCTTCATCTGGCACCGCTCCGCAGTGTCCTGCGCAGAAGGAGGGTTCCTGCCGTGACGCACGTCTCCGTGACCGTCAACGGGGAGCCGCGCGAGGCCGACGTCGAGGCCCGCACGCTCCTCGTCTACTTCGTCCGAGAGACCCTCGGACTGACCGGCACCAACGTGGGATGTGACACGTCCACCTGCGGCACGTGCACGATCCTGGTCGACGGCGAGTCGGTGAAGTCCTGCACGATGCTCGCCGCCCAGGCAGACGGCCGCGAGATCACGACGATCGAGGGCCTCGCCGACGGCGACGAGCTCCACCCGCTACAGGACGCGTTTCACCGCAACCACGGCTTGCAGTGCGGCTACTGCACGCCGGGGATGATCCTGGCGGCCGCGAGCTTCCTGAAGGAGACGCCGAGCCCCACCGAGGGGGAGGTCCGCGAGGCTCTCGAGGGGAACCTCTGCCGCTGCACGGGCTATCAGAACATCGTGAAGTCGATCCTCGACGCGGCCGGCTCGATGTCCGGCGCGAAGGCCTGAGGGGAGGGACAGATGGTCGCCACCGAGAAGTTCATCGGACAGCCGGTCCCGAGGAAGGAAGACCCGGACCTCCTGACCGGACAAGCTCGCTACATCGACAACTTCAGCGTGCCGGGCATGGCATGGATGTCGATGGTGCGCCCACCCTACGTGCACGCGACGATCGACTCGATCGACACGGCGGCTGCGGCCGCGATGCCGGGGGTGATCGGCGTCTTCACCGGCGACGACCTCGGCATCGGCGCGCTGCCGTTCGTCTGGCCCATCACCGAGGACATCAAGGTCCCGGTGCACTACCCGCTCGCCACCGACAAGGTCCGGTTCGCGGGCGACGCCGTGGCCGAGGCGCTCGCCGAGACGCGCGAGCAGGCCGAGGATGCCGCCGAGGCCGTCGTCGTGCGCGCCACCGCGCTCCCCGCGGTCACCGACATGCGCGAGGCGATGAAGGACGAGACGATCGTCCACGACGACCTGGGCACGAACGTCGTCGTCCACTGGATCCACGGCGGCGGCGGCGACCAGTCGGTGTTCGACTCGGCGCCGGTGATCGTGGAGGAGACCTACGACCAGCCGCGCCTCATCCCGAACCCGATGGAGACGCGCGGCTGTCTCGCGTACGGCGTGCCCGCGATGGACGAGTGGACCCTGGTCTCGGCGACGCAGATCCCGCACATCGTGAAGGTCACCTTGTGCGGCGTGGTCGGGATCGCCGAGTCGAAGTTCCGCGTGATCGCCCCCGACGTGGGCGGCGGGTTCGGCTCGAAGCTGAACGTCTACGCCGAGGAGGCCACCGCGCTCGCGCTCGCCAAGCGCACGGGCCGCCCCGTGAAGTGGATCGAGACCCGCGCGGAGAACTACGTGGCCACGATCCACGGCCGCGGCGTCTCGCACGACTGCACCCTGGCCGGCACCGAGGACGGCAAGATCCTCGGGCTGAAGTTCGTCGAGATCGCCGACATGGGCGCGTACTACCAGCTGCTCACGCCCGGGATCCCCGAGCTCGGCGGCTGGGTCTACATGGGGCCGTACGCGCCCGACGCCTACTGGTACGAGTTCCGTGGGATCGTCACGAACTGCACGCCCACGGACGCCTACCGCGGCGCTGGCCGGCCCGAGGCGACCTACGTCCTCGAGCGGGTCGTCGACGCGTTCGCCCGACGGATCGGCAAGGATCCGGCCGACGTGCGCCGGATGAACTTCCACCCGCCGTTCGAGGAGGCCGTGACGTCGATCATGGGCTTGAACGTCGACAGCGGGAACTACGAACCGTTGCTGGATAAGGCACTTGAGCTGAGCGGGTACGAGCAGCTCCGCAAGGAGCAGCAGGCGCGACGCGACCGCGGCGACACGAAGCAGCTCGGCATCGGGCTCAGCACCTACATCGAGATGTGCGGCCTGGCGCCCTCGAACATCCTGGGCGCGCTGCGGTACGCGGCGGGCGGCTGGGACGGCGCGACGATCGAGTGCCTGCCGAGTGGCGAGGTGATCCTGAAGACCGGGACCTCGCCGACCGGCCAGGGGCACGAGACCAGCTGGTCGCAGATCGTGGCCGACGGCCTGGGCGTCGACCCCGGCGCCGTGGAGGTCCTGCACGGCGACACGATGATCACGCCGCTTGGCATGGACACGTACGGCTCGCGGTCTCTTAGCGTGGGCGGCGTCGCGATCCACTTCGCGATGGAGAAGGTCAAGGAGAAGGCGCGCGCGATCGCCGCCCACGAGCTAGAGGTGAGCGAGGACGACCTCGAGTGGGCCGACAACGCCTACCGCGTGAAGGGCGCGCCGGACAAGGCGCGCACGATCCCCGACCTGGCGGTGAGCGCGTGGCACGCACACGACTTGCCCGCCGGCGTCGAGCCGCACCTGAACGCCACCGCGGTGTACGACCCGCCGAACTTCACGTGGCCGGCGGGCGCGCACATCTGCGTGGTGGAGGTCGACACCGAGACCGGCCACACCGACATCGTGAAGTACGTGGCGGTCGACGACTGCGGCACGATCATCAACCCGATGATCGTGGAGGGACAGGTGCACGGCGGCGTTGCTCAGGGCGTGGCCGAGGCCCTCTACGAAGAGGCGATCTACGACGACACGGGCAACCTGTTGACGTCGTCGATGACGCAGTACCTGGTGCCTACGGCGGTCGAGATCCCGACGATGATCACCGACAACAGCCAGATGACGCCCTCCACGACGAACCCGCTCGGGGTCAAAGGGATCGGCGAGGCCGGCACGATCGCGGCCCCGCCCGCCGTCGTGAACGCCGTGATCGACGCGGTCTCGCATCTCGGTGTGACGGGCATCGGCAAGCCCGCGTCGCCCGAGCGCGTGTGGCGAGCTATCCAGGACGCGAAAGGGGGTGCGGCATGATCCCCGCGGCGTTCGAGTACGCACGGGCGGAGTCGGTGGAGCACGCGATCGAGCTGCTCGGCACGAGCCCCGACGCGAAGGTCCTTGCCGGCGGGCACTCGCTGCTGCCGCTGATGAAGGTGCGCTTCGCGCAACCGTCGTTGCTGGTCGACATCGGGCGGATCGGCGACCTCTCGTATGTCCGCGAGGACGGCGACGTGGTCGCGATCGGCGCGATGACGCGCCACCACGATGTGGCGAACAGCGAACTGCTCCAGTCGGCGTGTCCCATCGTGCCCGATGCAGCCTCCCGGATCGGCGACCCGCAGGTGCGGCACATGGGGACGATCGGCGGCTCGATCGCGCACGCCGACCCGGCCAGCGACATGGGCACGGTGATGGTGGCGCTCGGGGCCGAGTTCGTGGTGTCGGGCGCCGGCGGCGTCACACGCACCGTGGCGGCCGGTGATTTCTTCCAGGGGTTGTTCACCCCCGACCTCCTCCCGACGGAGCTGCTCACCGAGATCCGCGTCCCGAAGACGACCGGCGGTTGGAGTTACCTGAAGTTCACCCGGCGCGCGATCGACTGGGCGATGGTGGGTGTGGCGGCCGTGCAGTCGAACGGCGGCGCCCGGGTGGCGCTGACCAACATGGCCGACCGTCCGCTCCGGGCGGTGGGCGTTGAGGAGGCGCTCGGCGGCGGGGCCGACCCGGCTGCGGCTTCGATGCGAGCTGACGAAGGCGCGGCGCCCCCGTCGGACGCGTTCGGGAGCGCTGACTACCGGCGGGAGCTGTCGAAGGTGCTCGTGCGCCGCGCGCTCGAGGAGGCGCTGGTCTAGCAGGACGTGCGAGGATGCGCCGGTGATGGAGCATCCCGAGACCCGATACGCGACGACCGCCGACGGTGTGCACGTCGCCTACCAGGTGTTCGGTGACGGCCCGATCGACGTCCTGTTCGTCCTGGGCTGGGTCACCCACGTCGAGCTCATGTGGACCGAGCCGAGGTTCGCGCGGTTCTTCTCGCGTCTCGCGTCGTTCGCTCGGGTGATGGTGTTCGACAAGCGCGGGGTCGGGTTATCCGATCGCGTGCCGGAAGACCGTCTGCCCTCGCTCGAGGTCCGCATGGACGACGCGCGCGCCGTGATGGACGCCGTCGGCTCGGAACGCGCGGTGGTGCTCGGCGTGTCGGAGGGCGGCCCCATGGCCATCCTGTTCGCTGCGACCTACCCGGAGCGCACGATCGCGCTGATCGCCTTCGGAACCAGCGCCTGCTGGAACAACGCGCCCGACTATCCGTTCGCGGATCCGGGAGAAGACAACGACCCAGAGGTCGTCGCGTTCCGTGAGCGACGTGAACGGCTGTGGGGGACCAAGGAGCTCGCCAAGGACTTCCTCGAGGGGTCGTTCGCACCGGCCCTCGCCGACGACGAGCCGACGCTCGCGTGGTTGGCGGGCTACATGCGGAACGCCGCGAGCCCGGGTGCCGTGAACGCCCTCTCGGCGATGAATCGCGCGATCGACGTCCGGTCGGCTCTCCCGGCGATCCACGTGCCCACCCTCGTGCTGGCTCGCGACGGCGACCTCGACTACGACGTCGAGGAGACCCGGTGGATGGCCGACAAGATCCGGGGGGCGCGCTTCGTCTCGTTTCCCGGGGACGAGCACCTCTTCGTGATGGGCAACCAGGACGACCTGCTCGATGAGATCGACCGGTTCGTGGCGGAGGTCCGGGGAAAGGAAGCGGACCTCGATCGGGTGCTCGCCACGGTGATGTTCACCGATATCGTCGGCTCCACCGCGACGGCCGCCGAGTTGGGCGACAAGGGGTGGCGTGATCTGGTCGAGCAGCATCACGGGATCGTCAGGGCGCTCCTCGGCCGTTTCCGCGGGAACGAGGTCGACACGGCGGGCGACGGGTTCTTCGCGACCTTCGACGGACCGGCCAGGGGCGTTCGGTGCGCGCAGGCGATCATCGAGGCCGTCACGGATCTCGGGATCGAAGTACGCGCCGGGGTCCACACCGGCGAGGTCGAGACGATCGCCGGCAAGGCCGGAGGGATCGCCGTCAACGTGGGCGCGCGCATCGCTGCGCTCGCGGCTCCCTCCGAGGTGCTCGTCTCGCACACGGTTCAGGGCCTCGTCTCTGGGTCGGGCCTGACCTTCGAGGACGCGGGCCAGCACGAACTCAAGGGGATCCCGGATAAGTGGCACCTCTACCGGCTGGTCGGCTGAGGCGCTACCCGACCGGCTCGAACCGCGCCGTGAAGTGCCGCAGCGCGGGCGGCTCGTCAACGATCCGGTAGCCGGGAAGCTCGGCCGCGCGCCCCGCCACCGACGTCACGACCTCGATCACGTAGTCGACGTGGCTCTGGGTGTAGGTGCGGCGCGGGATCGCGAGCCGCACGAGATCCATCGCGGCGGGCGCCTCGGTCCCGTCGGGGTGCCGACCGAACATCACGGTGCCGATCTCGCACCCGCGGATCCCACCGGCCTCGTACAGCGCGACCGCGAGCGCCTGCCCCGGGTACGAGAGCGGCGGCAGGTGGGGGAGGAGCGCACGAGCGTCGAGGTACACGGCGTGGCCGCCGATCGGCTTCACGACCGGGACCCCTGCCGTGTCGAGTGCCTCCCCGAGGTACGCGGTCGAGCGGATCCGGTAGCGCAGATAGTCGTGGTTGACAGCCTCGGTGAGGCCCTGTGCGACCGCCTCGAGATCCCGCCCGGCGAGTCCGCCGTAGGTCGTGAATCCCTCCGTGAGGATCAGCAGGTTCCGGCAGCGCTCCGCGAGCGCGTCATCGCGCACGGCGAGCCACCCGCCGATGTTCGCGAGCGGGTCCTTCTTCGCGCTCATGGTCATGCCGTCGGCGAGGCCGCCGACTTCGCGCACGATGTCGGCGACGTCGCGATCGCCCTGCCCCGGCTCTCGCGAGCGGATGAACCAGGCGTTCTCGGCGAACCGGCACGCGTCGAGGAAGAGCGGCACGCCGAACCGGTCGCACAGTGCACGCACGCCGCGGAGGTTCTCGAGCGAGACGGGCTGGCCCCCGCCCGAGTTGTTCGTGATCGTGACGAACACGGCAGGCACGCCGGCGGCGCGCTCGGCGAGTAGCGCCTCGAGCGCGTCCAGGTCCATGTTCCCCTTGAAGGGGTGCTCGTTCGCGGGCTCGCGGCCTTCGGGGATCACGAGGTCGACCGCCTCGGCGCCGGTGAACTCGACATTGGCTCGCGTCGTGTCGAAATGGGTGTTGTTCGGGATCACCTTGCCGGGTCCGCCGATCGCCGTGAACAGGATCTTCTCGGCCGCGCGGCCCTGGTGCGTCGGGATCACGTGCGGGAAGGGGAAGAGGGCCTGCACCGCCTCGAGGAACCGGAACCACGAGGGTGAGCCGGCATAGCTCTCGTCGCCGTGCTGGATCGCTGCCCATTGATCACGCGACATCGCGCCGGTCCCCGAGTCGGTGAGCAGGTCGATCAGCACGTCGTCGGCGTGCAGGTTGAACAGGTTGTAGCCCGCGGCGCGGATCGCGGCCTCGCGCTCCTCCCGGGTGGTGATCCGCAGCGGTTCGACCGAGTGGATCCGGAA
>JBDTNY010000034.1:0-23802 GCA_039933515.1 Actinomycetota bacterium | reverse complement strand
GCGAGCCGGTGCCGACGCTGCTGGCGACCCTGCTCGCCCTCTCGGGCCTGATCGGGATCGACATCGAGCTGAAGCAGCTCCCGGGGGAGCCCGACTTCGAGCCGGAGGGCCACGGTCTGGTCGAGGCGACCCTGCAAGCGCTCGACCGATCGGCGTTCGTGGGTCCCGTGCTGATGTCGAGCTTCAACCCGCTCGCGATCCGCGCGGTGCGGGAGCGCGCGCCGGACCTGCCCACCGGTCTGCTGAGCGCCCCCTCCGTCGATGCCGACGTGGCGCTGGACTTCGCGAGGCGCGAGGGTCACGGCTGGGTGCTGCCGCCCGTCGCGCGGGTCTCGGCCGCGGGCGGGGGATTCGCCTCGCGCGTCCACCACGCGGGCCTCCGCGTCGCCGCCTGGAACACCGACGATCCGGCCCAGGCGCTCGAGCTGATGCGTGCGGGCGTCGACGCCGTGGCGACGAACGACCCCGCCGCGATCGTCGCCGCGCGTGGGGCCCGCTGATGCTCCGCCGCAAGAGGCTGCCGCCCGAGCTGGCAGCCGCGCGCGAGGCCTTCGACGCCGTCCTCGCCGAAGTCGAGCCGGCCAAAGCCGCGCTCGCCGACTGCATGCCCAGCACGCGGATGCCCGGGAGGCCGTTGCCCGACGCGCTCAGCGACTACGAGAATCACCTCGAGCGGGCCCGCGGGTTGATGCGCCCCTGGAGGGAACCCCGGCTCGAGACGGAATGGCTGTCGTGCGAGGCGGGTCTCGACGAGGCGCTCGCCCTGGCCGGGCGGCTCCGCCGGGAGGCGCCTGAGCTCGGCGGATTCGAGGGTCTCCTCGGCACCGTTGAGTCGCTGATGGACCCGCTCGATGCCTTCGCCGCGGCCGCGGACCGGTTCAGGGCGCTGCGGACCTCCCGCCCGCCGGGATCTCGACAGGGGTAGGCTCGCCCGATGTCCGACGACGCGCGCGCCGACCACGCTCTGTCGGTCGGTCCGCGGGTCGACACGACGCTGGCGATCCCTCCGGGAAGTGAGCCGTTGATCGGGCGCTGGGTTCGGCTGGGCCCTCCCTCCGGCGCCCTCGCCGCTCGGCTCTTCTCCGCGACGCACGGCTCGGCCGAGGCGGAGGCCGTCTGGACCTATCTGCCGTACGGGCCGTTCTCCGGCGAGGTCGCGATGGCCGCCTGGCTTGACGGGCTCGCCGGGTCGTCAGACCCGTTGTTCCTGGCCGTGACGCTCGCTGACGGCGGCCCGGTCGGGGTGGTGAGCTACCTGAACGTGGCGACCGCCGACCGCCGGATCGAGATCGGGCACATCTGGTACGTGCCCGGCGCGCAGCGCACGCGCGCGAACACCGAGACGGCGTACCTCCTGCTTCGCCACGCGTTCGAGGACCTGGGATACCGCCGTGTGGAGTGGAAATGCGACGCGCTGAACGCCCGGTCCCGCGCGGCCGCCACGCGGCTCGGGTTCACGTTCGAGGGGGTGTTCCGCCAGCACATGGTGGTGAAGGGCCGCAACCGGGACACGGCGTGGTTCTCGATGCTCGACACCGAGTGGCCGCAGGTGCGTGAAGCCATCGAGCGGTGGTTCGACGCCGAGCCGGGCACGCGTTCGCTCGGCGCGCTCACCGCCGGCTGAGGTCGCGTACGGCACTTCTTTAGCCCCGGTCGGCCCTCGTGCCCGTCGCCATCGCTAGGGTTGGAGGCCATGTCGGTCGTCACCCTGATCGGGGTCGAGAAGTCCTACGGGTCGTGGCCCGTCCTGCGGGGCGCCGAGCTCGAGGTGCCCGCCGACGGCAGGATCGGCGTCGTGGGCCCCAACGGTGCAGGCAAGTCGACGATCCTGAAGATCCTCGAGGGCCGGGAGGACGTGACGGCCGGCGAGGTCGTGCGGCGCAAGGGCCTCGTGACGGCCTACCTAGAGCAGAACCCCGAGGGCGACGATCGCACCGCCGAACGCACCGTGCTCGCCGCGCGCCCCGATATCGTCGAGCTCGACGCGTCGATGCAGGCGGTCGAGGCCGAGCTGGCCCGGCCTGAGGTCGCCACGGATATGGACAAGATGAGCAGGGTGCTCGCCCGCCAGCAAGACCTGCTCGACCGCTGGGTGGACGCCGGGGGGGCCGGACTCGCGGGCGAGGCGCGAAGCCTCCTGACCTCGCTCGGCCTGGACGACGACGACATCGACCGGTCCACTCGGTTGCTCTCGGGGGGACAGCGCAAGCTGGTGGCGCTCGCCGCGTGCCTGATCCGTCAGCCCGACCTGCTGCTCCTCGACGAGCCCGAGACCCATCTCGACGCGGGCCGGCGCGAGCTGCTCGAAGATCTGGTGGGGGAGTTCCCGGGCGCGGTGGTGACCGTCTCGCACGATCGGTACCTCCTGGACGACACCGTCACGAAGATCGCCGAGCTCGACGGGGGGGTGATCACGATGTGGCCGGGCAACTACTCGGCCTACGCCGTCGCCAAGGAGATCGCGCTCCAGCGTCAGCAGCAGCTGTACGTGACCCAACGCAAGGAGATCGCGCGGCTCGAGGAGGCGATCAAGCGGTTCAAGGACTGGGCAGATCGCGTGGTGAACGAGCGCCACATCAAGCAGGCCCGGAACAAGCAACGGCAGATCGACCGCATGGACAAGGTCGAGCGGCCGGTGTTCGAGCGCCGGAAGATGGCGCTCGAGATGCGCGCCGCCCAGCGAGGCGGGAACAAGATCATCGAGCTGCGCGATGTGACGGTGGCGTTCGACGACGACCCCGTGCTGCTCGACGCCTCAGTGGTTGTGTACCGCGGCGAGCGGGTGGGGGTGATCGGCGCGAACGGCGCGGGCAAGTCGGTGCTCGGCCGCGTGCTCGCCGGCACACTCGAGCCCGACGAGGGGGTGCGCTGGGCGGGCCCCGCCGTCGTCTTCGGGTACCTCGCCCAGGGCCACAGCGACCAGCCGCCGGATCAGACCCCGATCCAGATCTTGCGCGCGGCCAAGGCGATGTACGAGGAGGACGCCGTCGCGCTCCTTGGACGCTTCCTCTTCCGGTACGAACAGATGCGGCAGCCGGTCGGGTCGCTCTCCGGTGGAGAGCGCACGCGGCTGGACCTGTGCCTGCTGATGCTCTCGGGCGCGAACTGTCTGCTCCTCGACGAGCCCACGAACCACCTCGACATCGACTCGATGGAGGCGCTGGAGGCGGCCCTGGAGTCGTTCGAGGGGACCGTGATCGTGATCTCGCACGATCGCTATCTGCTCGAGCGGATCCCCGACCGCATCGTGGAGATCCGTGACGGCAGCCTCGAAAGCTTCGTGGGCGGCTACGACGACTGGGCGGAGGCGCGCCGTTAGCCTAGGGACCATGTGGGAGCGGGTCGACCTTCGCGCGACGCTCGCGGACGAGTGCCAGGCGATCGGGGCCGAGGCCGGAGGGCTCGACGAGACGCGATTCGATCTCCCCACGAGACTGCCGAGATGGTCGGTGCGCGAGATCCTCGGGCACGTCTGGCGCGACATGGACCGCCTGCGGTGGTCCCTCGGCCGACCTGCGCCCCAGCGCGCCGATGTCGACGCGATCTCGTATTGGCGAAGCTACGACCCCGTCGAAGGCCCCAAGGCGACCGCCGGCCGGGCGATCGAGGCGGCACATGGATTCGCTGACGGCGCTGAGCTCGTGGCTTCGTTCGAGACGAACTGGCGCGCGGGGATCGAGGCGGCATCTTCGGTGCCCGACGAGAGGCTCGTAGAGACCTGGGGCCCCGCGATGCGTCTCGACGACTTCCTCGCGACGCGTGTGCTGGAGCTTGCGGTCCACCGCCTGGACCTCGCCGACGCCTTGCGGCGACCCGGCGTGCTCGATCACGACGCGGCGATCGTGACCGGCCGCATCTTCGTCGGTCTCCTCGGCGTCGCGCCCCACGACGTCGCGTGGACACCGACGGCGTTCGCCGAGAAGGCCACAGGACGCCACCCGCTCACGCTCGACGAGATCGAGGCGCTCGGTCTCCTCGCCGACCGGTTGCCGCTGATCCGATGACGGCGCGGGACCTGGCTCGTGTCGAGGACGAGATCGTCGCGTGCCGCGCGTGCCCACGCTTGGTGGAGTGGCGCGAGCGGGTCGCGCGCGAGAAGGTCGCGAGGTTCGCCGACCAGACGTACTGGGGACGGCCGGTGCCCGGGTTCGGCGATCCGGCGGCCAGGGTCGTCGTCCTCGGGTTGGCGCCCGCCGCCCATGGCGGGAACCGGACCGGCCGCGTATTCACGGGCGACCGGTCGGGGGACTTCCTCTACGCCTCGTTGCACCGAACCGGATCGGCGAATCAGGCCGAGAGCGTGTCGAGAGACGACGGCCTGGAGCTTGCCGGCGTCTTCGTGACCGCGGTAAATCGCTGTGCCCCGCCCGCGAACAAGCCCACGCCGGCAGAGCGCGACGCCTGTCTGCCCTTTGCCGAACGCGAGCTGGCGGCCCTGCCGTCCGTCCGCGTGATCGTTGCCTTGGGCGCCTACGCGTGGGACGGAGCGCTCCGGGCGATGGCGGACATGGGTCATGTCGTGAAGCCGAGGCCGCGCTTCGCGCACGCCGCCGAAGTGCGGTTGGGACCGGTGACCCTCCTCGGCTGCTACCACCCGAGCCAGCAGAACACGTTCACGGGGACCCTCACCCCTGCGATGATCGATGCCGTGCTCTCGCGGGCCCGGTCGCTGGCCGGTCTTTGACATCGCCGGCCACGCCGCTAGCGTTGTCGTGAAGAGTCCGAAACTCACGAGTCCCGAGCCCACGAGTCCCGAGGAGGTCGTTCCGTGCGGAAAACCTGGCTGGTTGCCGTCGTGTCGATCGGTGTGCTGGCGCTGGCGGGTGTCGCCGCCGCCGGCGTCCACCGTGGCGTCGCCTGCACGATCGAGGGAACGGACGGCCCCGACGTGCTCGACGGTACGAGCGGCCCCGACGTGATCTGCGGGTTCGGCGGCAACGACGAGCTCCGCGGCATGGGCGGTGACGACGAGCTCCGTGCGGGCGCGGGCAACGACTTCCTGAGCGGCGGGGGCGGCAACGATGTGCTGCTCGGGGGCGACGGGCGCGACACCTTGATCGGCAACGCGGGCGACGACCGGATGTTCGGCAACGCCGGGAGCGACGACGGGGTGGGCATGGGCGGCGACGACTTCATCAACGGCGGCCCCGGGCCCGATTCGACGCTCGATGGCGGGTCCTCGGGTCGGGACAAGGTCAACGGCGGGCTGGGCAACGACCACTGCATCGCCACGACCGACGGGGTCGGCAACGACACGGCGATCGGGGGACCCGGCACCGACACGGGCTTCACCGACCCGGGCGACGACCGGCAGGGCCTCGAGCACGAGCAAGCCTGCTTCGCCGAGTAGCTTCGCAGCGTACCGAACCGGCGGCCGGCCGTATCTTGTAGTGCATGGGCCGCCACCGAAGCTTCTTCGCCGTGCCGACCGAGCAGTCGAGGCCGGTCGATCGTGCCACCGTCCGCCGGGTGATCGACACGTTCCGCCCCTACCGGCGGAAGGTCAAGATCGTCGTCATCCTCATCATCCTCACGTCGGCGCTCGGGGTCGTGAACCCGCTGCTGATCGTGAAGGTGTTCGACAACGCCCTGTTCGGGCCCGGTGGCACGTGCGCGGGGGTGCCCTGCCCCGACCTCCCGCTGCTGTACCGATACGTGGCGCTCATGATCGCGATCCCGATCGTCACCAGCATCCTCGGGATCGGGCAGACCTACCTCGCGAACATCGTCGGGATGAACGTCATGCAGGACCTGCGCAACGCGCTGTACGCGCATCTGCAGTTCATGCCGTTGCGGTTCTTCACCAGCACGCGCACGGGCGAGATCCAGTCGCGCCTTGCGAACGACGTTGGCGGCGTGCAGACGGTGGTCACGGATACCGCCTCGAGCGTCCTCGCCAACATCGTCACGATCATCAGCACGATCGTCACGATGTTCATCATCTCGGTACCACTGACGCTGTTGTCGCTGGCGCTGCTTCCTCTGTTCCTGTGGCTGACCGTGAAGGTGGGCCGAGCGCGGCGCGAGGTGGCGAGCAGCACCCAGAAGACGATGGCCGACATGAGCGCGATCACCGAGGAGACGCTGAGCGTCAGCGGCATCCTGCTCTCGAAGTCGTTCGGTCGGCAGCGCCATGAGATCGACCGGTTCCGTGAAGAGAACGTCCGACTCACCGGACTTCAGATCCGCCAGACGATGATCGGCCGATCGTTCTTCGCCGTCGTGGGGACCTTCTTCTCCATCACGCCGGCCCTCGTCTACCTGGTGGCCGGCTGGGTGAACAGTGGGCATCTCCCCACCGATCCCGCGATCCAATCGGGCATGCTCGTCGGTTTCACCACGCTGCAGTCCCGGCTGTTCTTCCCGATCGGATCGATGCTCCAGGTCTCCACCGAGGTCCAGGCCTCCTTCGCCCTGTTCGACCGGATCTTCGAGTATCTGGACATGCACCACGAGATCACCGACAAGCCGGACGCCGTGACTCCGGACCTGGCCGCGGTGCGCGGCAAGGTGTTGCTGGACCACGTTCGCTTCCGGTATGAAGCGCCGCCCGACGAGCCGCAGTCGAGGATGCCGGAGGATCTCGTGCTCGCGAACGAAGCGCCGCGGGACTGGACCCTGGACGACGTCAGCATGGAGATCCTGCCCGGGCAGCTCGCCGCCCTCGTGGGCCCGAGCGGCGCCGGGAAGACCACCGTGACGTACCTCGTCCCTCGCTTGTACGACGTGCAGCGCGGCCGCGTCCTGATCGACGATCTCGACGTACGGGACTACGCGCTGGAATCGCTGGGCGAGATGATCGGCGTGGTGACCCAGGAGACCTATCTGTTCCACACCACGATCCGCCGCAACCTCATGTACGGGCGGCCCGGTGCCACCCAGGAGGAGATGGAGGCGGCCGCGCGTGCGGCGAACATCCATGAGCGGATCGCCGAGCTTCCCGGGGGCTACGACACGATCGTTGGGGAGCGCGGGTACAAGCTGTCGGGCGGTGAGAAACAGCGCGTCGCCATCGCCCGCGTGATCCTGAAGGACCCGCGGATCCTGATCCTGGACGAAGCGACGTCGTCGCTCGACACGACGTCGGAACGGCTCGTGCAGTCGGCCCTCGAGCCCCTGATGGAGGGCCGCACGACGATCGCGATCGCCCACCGTCTCTCCACGATCTTGAAGGCCGACGTGATCTTCGTGATCGACCGGGGAAGAGTGTCGGAGCGGGGAACCCACGAGGAGCTTCTCGCCCGGGGAGGACTGTACGCGACGCTCTATGAGCAGCAGTTCCGCGGTGGCCTCGTCGAGGCCGAGCTCCAGGACGGGGTGCTGCTCGCGACGGGCGAGGTCGTGAAGGCGGTTCACAACCCGTCCGACGAACCGAGCTGACCGCCGCCGGAGGTCGGGCGGGCTACAGCTCGATCCGATAGGTCAGGAGGACGAACCCGTCGGAGAAGACACGATCTTCCAACCGCTGGAACTCCATCGTCTCGTACATCGCCTTCGCGGCCGTCATCCGGTCGGTGGTGTGGAGCGTCACGAAGGTCTTGCCGTTGGCTCGCGCGAGCTCGAAGCAGCGATCGAACAGGGCGCGCGCGATCCCGCGCCGCCGTGCCGTCGGGGCGACGCCGACCATGCGGACGTGCGCTTCTTCGGGGTGCAGGGTCGGGTCGTCCTCCGGCTCGACGCGATCGACGAGCTCCAGGGTCGCGGTGCCCACGATCCGGTCGTCGTCCACCGCCACCAAGATCGTGGTGCGGTCGGCCCGCCCCTCGACGTCGGCGAGGTGGTCGAGGTACTGGTGCCAGTCGTCCTCGCCGTCGCCCACGAACTCCCGATAGGCGTCGGCCGTGACGCGACCAGCCTCGGAGAACTCGTCGCGCCGCGCTTGACGGATCTCGACCCTCATCCGGCGACGCTCACGCCGAGCAGCGTGCCGATCAGGTAGGTGACGATCGCGGCACCGCCGCCGATCGCCAGCATGCGCACCGCGGAGAGCCACGCCGGCCTGCCGGTCAGGACCGAGGTGAGCGCGCCCACACCCGCGAGCGCGATCCCCGTGACCGCCGCCGCGAGCCTCGTCCCCGTCGCGCCGCCGACGAAGAGGAAGGGAGCCAGCGGCACGAGCGCGCCGACGGCGAACATCACGAACGACGAGGAGGCCGCGCCGACGGGCGACCCCAGCCCCTCGTCGGGGTCGATGCCGAGCTCCTCCCGCGCGTGGGTCTCCAGGGCCACCCTCGGGTCCTTCATGACCTCTTCGGCGATCTGGCTCGCCAGCTCGCGCGAGAGGCCTTTGCGCACGTAGATCTGCGTCAGCTCCTCGATCTCGCCTGAGGGGTCGGGCGCCCCCAGCTCGTGCGCCTCGAGATGCAGCATCCGTTCGAGGACCTCCCGCTGGATCCGCATCGAGATGTACTCGCCCGCGGCCATCGAGAAGGCACCGGCGAGCAGGCCCGAGATGCCTGCCAGCAAGATCACGCTGCGCGACTGGGCTGCGCCCGCGAAGCCCATGATCAGGGCGGCGTTCGATACGAGCCCGTCGTTGACGCCGAAGATCGCCGCACGGAGCGTGCCAGCCTTGCCCGCCCCGGTGGTCTGCTCGCCGTCGACCGGGCCGGGGTGGGGAAGGAGCTGGCCGGGGCGCGTGCGACGCAGGCTCCTTCGGGCGCGCTGCAACTCGGGGAGCTGTTCCTTCGTCCGCAGATCCTGCGGGGTGGGTCCTCCATCGCTCATGCCACGAGGATAGCCCGGGAGTCTGTCCTGGCACTCGGAGCCTCTGGCGAGGCTCGGTCAGTCGCGTTGACCATCACGCGCGGACGCGGGAGCATGCAGGGGTGCCATCCGAACCCGATCTGGGACGACTGCTGCTCGAGGCGCAACGCGCGCTCGCGGCCGAGCTCACGCTCACGCTCGAAGAGCGCGGGTACCCCGACCTGCGACCCGGGCACGCCGCGGTCTTCCTTCACGTCGATCGGCGGAGCGGCTCCCGGCTCAGCGACCTCGCGGCGCGGGCGCGCGTCAGCAAGCAGTCGATGATGCTGACCGTCGACGAGCTCGAGACGCGCGGCTACGTGAGGCGAGCGCCCGATCGCGACGATGCCCGCGCCAAGCTCGTGAAGCTCACGACTCGCGGACGGACGGCGGCCGCCGAATGCCGGCGAGCGGTCCAGGCGGTCGAGACGGGGGCGCGCCGCCAGCTCGGCGACCGCGGCTATGTCCAGCTGAGGGACGGCCTGTCCGAGCTCGGAGCCGGGGAGGGGTAAGCGGCCCACGGACCGCCGGGCGCCGGGTAGCATCGTCGTATGCGTGAGGAAGCCACCGGGAAGACCGGCCGTCCCACCGAGACCCGCACCAAGCCGGAACGACCGCGAGACCTGCTCGGGCGCCCGCTCGACTGGGACGCGGAGAACCTGCTCGTGCTCGAGGACTACGACGCGCTCACGATCGACCAGAACCACGCGTTGGCGCGGGGTCACGTGCGGGCGGGACGCTATTTCCCGGCGCACGAGGCCTGGGAAACGGCCTGGAAGCAGGCTCGCGACACGGCCGACGCCGAGTTCTTCAAGGGGCTGTCGCAGATGGGAGCGGGATACGTGCACCTCCTGCGGGGCAACGCGCACGGCGCCGTGACGCTTCTTCGCCGGGCCTCGGGCCGGGTCGCGAGGTACGCCGACGGCCACCGCGACATCCCGACCGCCGCGCTACATGCCCGGCTCGAGGCGGATGCGGCCTCGGTCGAGTCCGGGGATCTGGTGCCGGGGGCCGACGTGGCCATCGACCCGCCTCCCGTCTAGCGACGCCTCGCGCCCGGCGTGTAGCCTGAGCGGCCAAGTGGCCCGGTCCTTCGGCTGGGCCGAGCGAGGAGCGACGGATGGGTCAGGTCGTCAGCGAGGTCGAGTGGAAGGGCCGCACCGGCCCGTTCAGCCTGACCCTTCGACCCGGCGTGTTCAGCCCCACGAGCACGAGTCGGACGCTGGCCGAGGCCCTCGAGATCGGCCCCGACGACACGGTGATCGACGTCGGGTGCGGGAGCGGGGTGCTGGCCTTCGTGGCGGCGCGGCTCGGCGCGAAGAAGGTTTACGGCTGCGACCTGTCCGCGCCGGCGGTCGAGGCGGCGCGGGAGAACGCCGTTCGTCTGGGTCTGGACGCTGTGTGCGAGTTCCGCGAGGGGAACCTGCTCGACCCCGTCCGCGACGTGCGCGCCACGGTCCTGATCGGCGACGTGTCGGGGATCCCCGACGAGCTCGCCGCGCTCTCGGGGTGGTTCGACCGGATCCCGGCCGGCGGCCCGACCGGCGCCGAGCTGCCCAGTGCGCTGCTCGTCTCGATCGGCGACACGCTCGCTCCGGGGGGGCGGCTGTACCTGCCGACCGGAGGCCTCCAAGACGAGCAACGCGTGATCGCGACCGCGCGGGAGATCTTCGGGGACAACATCGAGTCCGTGCTCGCGCGCGAGTTCCCGCTGCCCGATCTCGTCGCGAAGGCGGCGACGACCGCCCGCATGATGAAAGAGGGGCTCTTGAACCTCCACAAGCGGGGCAGCCGGCTCCTGTGGCGCCTGCAGATCTGGCGCTGCATCCGCGGCTGACCCGAGCGCCGGTCAGTCGGTCGGCCTGAGCACCGCCACGGCCTCGACGCGATACCCGGCCTCTCGCAGGTGATCGGCGCCGCCCCTATCGATCGCCAGCACGATCTCGACGATCTCGACGCCGGCCGCTCGAAGCACCTCGGCGGCGGCACGCACCTGGTGGCCGGTCGTGCTCACGTCCTCGATCAACACGGCGCGAGCGCCCTCGGGTGCATGGCCCTCGATCTGGGAACGGGTCCCGTACGCCTTCGGTTCCTTGCGCACCACGGCGACCGGCAGTCCCGTTTCCAGTGCGACCGCCGCGACGAGGAGCGTCGCCGCTCCCTCGGGGGCTGCCAGATGATCGGCGTCTTCGGGCAGCATCTCCGCGATCTCGTGTGCGAGCTCGCGGAGCAGATCTGGCCGGGTGAGGAACCGGAACTTGTCGAAGTAGACGGTCGAGCGCTTGCCGCTGGAGAGCATGAAGTCGCCGTGGAGCTCGGAGGCCGCGACGAGGCGAGCGATCAGGTCGTCGTTCATGGGCGGCATGATGGCATGATGGGAGCGCATGGGCCTGTACGCGGCGCTCGGCCGCCCCTTGTTCTTCTCGCTCCCGCCGGAGGCGGCCCACCGGGTCGCCGGGGCCATGCTCGGGCTCCCGCTCCCGTGGCGCCAGATGGGCCACGCGTCGAGGGATCCCGCGCTCGTCACCGACCTCGCGGGGCTGAAGCTCCGGAATCCCATCGGGCTCGCCGCCGGCTTCGACAAGACCTGCGCCCACCT
Organism: Actinomycetota bacterium; assembly: GCA_039933515.1. Taxonomy (GTDB): domain Bacteria; phylum Actinomycetota; class UBA4738; order UBA4738; family HRBIN12; genus JAOUEA01. The sequence continues at coordinate 12,458 of JBDTNY010000034.1, read as the reverse complement.
TCACACACTCGGCGAGCTGGGGTTCGGGTACGTCGTCGGAGGAACGATCACGCGAGCGGCGCGCGCCGGGAACCCGAAACCGCGGATCGCCCGGGACCGCTCGCGACGCTCGATGGTCAACGCGATGGGGCTCCCGAACCCGGGCGCCGAGCCCGCCGCCGCCCACCTTCGGCGGCATCCCGAGCCGCCCGCGCCGCGCATCGTGAGCCTGGCCGACGAGGCGATCGAGGATGCGGTCTCGGCCCTGGATCTGCTCGGGCCGCTCGCCGATGGGATCGAGCTCAATGCCAGCTGCCCGAACGTTTCGTGGGGGCGCGATTCCGACAACGAGTCGCACCTGCGGGGCCTCGTTTCCGCGCTGCGAGCCCGCACCTCCCTGCCGCTGTTCGTGAAACTGCCGCCATTCACCACTGTGATCGAGCGAGAGGTGGTGCTCGCGCTCGCGCACATCGCACGCGACTTGCATGCCGACGGGATCACGATCGGCAACACTCGCCCCGTCGAGGACCCTCGGTTGTCGGTGGGACGCGGCGGGCTGTCGGGTCGCGATCTGTGGAGCGCCACGGTGCCCGCCGTCGCCGCGGTGCGAGAGATGGTCGGGCCCGACCTGGCGGTCAACGCATGTGGGGGCGTGTCGACGGCCGCGGACGTGATCGCGTGCCTCGAGGCGGGCGCCACGACGGTCCAGCTTTACTCCGCCCTCATCTACGAGGGACCGAGGATCGTCGGGAACCTCACGCGAGGGGTGGCGAGGTCGCTGCACGATCGGGGCCAAGACGTGGACGGCCCCGCCCGAGCGGCCAAGCCTCTGACCTGACCTCGGCCCCGGCGGCGTGTTGCCGATGAAGAGTTCCCCCGTCACAATCGGCGGGTTCACCGACCCGGGAGCCAGATCGAGCTTGACCGCAGCCGTCACGACAGCCGCCGAACCTACGTCGGGGTCTCTCGCTGTCCGCTTCGACCGGGTGATCAAGCGGTTCGGCGACTTCACCGCGGTGGACGGTGTCGACCTCGACGTGTTCGCGGGCGAGTTCTTCTCGATGCTCGGACCTTCGGGCTCGGGCAAGACCACGTGCCTGCGGATGATCGCCGGGTTCGAACAACCGACCCAGGGGCGGATCCTGCTGGGCGGCCGCGACGTCTCGACCCTCGCGCCCTACCAGCGCGACGTCAACACGGTCTTCCAGGACTACGCCCTGTTCCCGCACATGACCGTGCGCGAGAACGTCGAGTACGGGCTCCGTGTGCAGAAGGTCGACAAGACGGAGCGTCGCCGCCGCGCCGAGGCGACGCTCGAGATGGTGCGGCTCGAGTCGTTCGGGGCGCGGAAGCCCGCCGCGCTCTCAGGGGGCCAACGGCAGCGCGTGGCGCTCGCGCGCGCGCTGATCATGCGGCCGAAGGTCTTGCTGCTGGACGAGCCACTCGGCGCGCTCGACCTCAAGCTCCGCCAGCAGATGCAGGTGGAGCTCAAGCAGATCCAGCAGGAGGTCGGTCTGACCTTCATCTACGTCACGCACGACCAGGAAGAGGCGCTCACGATGAGCGACCGGATGGCGGTGTTCAGCCACGGGAAGATCGAACAGGTCGGGACCCCGGCGGAGGTGTACGAGCGCCCCGCAACCGGCTTCGTCGCTGGCTTCGTAGGGGTGTCCAACGTGCTCGAAGGCGCGCCGGCAGCGGCGGTCGCCGGCGATCCGCATGCCTTCACGATCCGGCCCGAGAAGATCGCGATGGTCGAGCCCGGTCGTCGAGCAGATGCCGAGGAATGCACGACAACCGGGCACGTTCGCGAAGTCGTATACCTGGGTGCGGTGACCCGCTACCGCGTCGAGCTCGACGCCGGCGGGGAACTCGTCGTGATGCAGCAGAACCTGTCGACGTCGTCGATGGAGGCACTGCAGGTGCGCGACAAGGCCGTCCGGCTCGTGTGGCGCCGGAGCAACAACCGCCCGGTCGAATCGCCGGCGGGGGCGATGGAGGGATCGATGGATCAGGAGGAGGGGCAAGCATGAAGAGAACCGTGAGCCGATGGCTCGCGATCGTGGGTGTGCTCGCGATCGTCGCGGCTGCGTGCAGCAGCGACAGCAGCTCGAGCACCACCGACGGGACGAGTGGGACTGAGCCCGGCAAGACGTTCAGCGATATCGGGGCCACCGAAGGTGAGCTCAATCTGATCGCGTGGAACGGCTATACCGAAGACGGTTCGGTCGACAAGAACTTCGACTGGGTGACGCCGTTCGAGGATCAGACCGGCTGTAAGACGACGGTCAAGTACGCCGACACCTCGGACGAGATGGTGACCCTGATGCGCCAGGGTGGCGGCGCGACGTACGACGGGGTCTCGGCCTCGGGCGACGCCAGCAACCGGCTGATCGCCGGCGGTGACGTGGGGGCGATCGACCCGGCGTTGTTCCCGGAGCTCTCGACTGTGATCGCGCCGCTCAGCCCGACCGCGGGGACGAACAACGCGCATTACGTGGTGGACGGCAACGTCTTCGGCACCCCGTGGATGTACGGCCCGAACTTCCTGATGTACAACACCGAGAAGGTGACGCCTGCGCCGACCAGCTGGGACATCACGTTCGAGACGGAGCTGAACGGGGCACCGAACCCCTATGCGAACAGCCTCACGGCGTACGACTCGGCGATCTTCATCGCCGATGCGGCGATGTACCTCAAGACGGCGCAGCCGGACCTGGGGATCACCGACCCGTACGAGCTCACCGAGGATCAGCTCAATGCGGCTGTGGACCTGCTGAAGCAGCAGTCCGGGATGATCGGCAAGTACTGGGCGCTCTACACCGACGAGATCGACGGCTTCGTCGACGGATCGATGGTGGCCGGCACCGCCTGGCCGATCAACCTCAGCTACGCGGAGCTCGATGCACCGGTCGACGCCGCGGAGCCGGTCGAGGGTATGACGGGCTGGGCCGACACGTGGATGATCTCGGCGAACGCGCCGCATCCCAACTGCATGCTCAGCTGGATGAAGTACTCGCTCGACCCGAAGGTGCAGGCCGAGGTCGAGTACTGGTACGGGGCAGCGGGCAGCAACACGGCCTCGTGCGCGCAGCTGCAAGGGCTGCTCGGCAAGAAGTACGCGGACCTCGCGGACACGCTCCGCTACGGGTACTGCGGCGACGCCGAGTTCCTGAACTCGCTCTACCTGTGGAAGACCCCGCAGGCCGACTGCGGCGACGACCGCGGCAGCACCTGCGTGGACTACTCCGTCTGGCAGCAGAAGTGGACGGAAATCCGCGGGGCGTAGCCGATCCCGACCCCGGGAGCCCTCGGGCTCCCGGGGTCGCTTCATCGTTGGGGGGCGAGCGTGACGCAACGGCGGCCGGGCGCGATGACGCGGGCCTCCGCGTTCTTCTTCCGGCACCGCGGGGCGCGGCTCGGGCTCACGCTGGGCGCCCCGATGCTCTGGTTCCTCGTGATCTACATAGGATCGCTGGCGGTGATGTTCGTCTCCGCGTTCTGGTCCAAGGACGCGTTCAGCGGCGTGATCGTCCGCTCGTGGAGCTTCACGAACTTCCAGACGCTTCTGGACGCCCCCGTCTACCGCACGATCGTGCTCCGCACGATCCGGCTGGCGGGCATGGTGACGATCACCGACATCGTGCTGGCGTTCCCGCTCGCGTACTTCGCCGCGCGACTCGCGTCGAACCGCGTGCGCAACGCGATATTGGTGGCCGTGGTGATCCCATTGTGGGCGAACTATCTCGTGCGGGTCTTCGCGTGGAAGCTGATCCTCACGCCGAACGGCTTCCTGAACTGGGCCGCGAGCCCGTTCGGGTTCTCGCTGAACCTCGCGAATTCCGAGTGGTCGATCTGGCTGACCTTCGTCTACCTCTGGCTCCCCTTCACCCTGCTCCCGATCTACGGGGCCCTCGAGCGGGTGCCGAACTCGTACCTGGAAGCCTCTGGGGACCTGGGCGCGAAGGGGTGGCTCACGTTCCGCCGGGTGGTGCTGCCGCTGATCGTTCCCGGCATCGTTGCCGGATCGATCTTCTCGTTCTCGCTGACCCTCGGGGATTACATCGTGCCGAGCCTCGTGGGCAACACGAAGTTCATCGGCAACGTGATCTACGACAGCTTCGGGATCGCGGACAACGTTCCCTTCGCAGCCGCCTATGCGTTGGTGCCGGTCGCGATCATGGCCGGCTACCTGATGCTGGCCAAACGAGCCGGCGCGTTCGAGGCGCTCTAGTCGTGGAATCCAAGACCGCGCGCCTATTCATCAAGTTTGGGTCGCTGATCGCCCTGCTCTTCCTGTACGTGCCGCTCGGGTTGGTGTTCCTGTACTCGTTCAACGCCAGCATCGGTCAGAAGTGGCCGATCACGGAGTTCACGACGAAGTTCTGGAGCCTGGCGTGGCGGAGTCCCGACGTCCGCGAGGCGCTCGTGAACTCGACCGTGATCGCGACGGCAGCGACGTTGCTGGCGCTGCTCCTCGGCAGCTTGGCGGCCTTCGCGGTCCACCGCTTCCGTTTCTTCGGGCGCAACGCCGTGTCCCTGCTGCTGGTGATGCCGATCGCGCTGCCGGGCATCGTGACCGCGATCGCCTTGAGCGCGTCGCTCGACACGTTCGGCTTCACCTTCGGGCTGTTCACGATCATGATCGGGCACGCGACGTTCTGCATCGTCGTCGTCTACAACAACGTGATCGCGCGGCTGCGGCGAACGCCGGGCTCGCTCGTCGAAGCATCGATGGACCTCGGTGCGAACGGGTGGCAGACGTTCCGCATGGTGACGTTCCCCGCGATCCGGTCCGCCGTCGTCGCCGGCGGGTTGCTCGCGTTCGCCCTGTCGTTCGACGAGATCATCGTGACGAATTTCCTTTCGGGGACCGAGCTCACGATCCCCAAGTTCATCTTCAACAACCTGCGCCAGCCCAGGAACCGTCCGATCGTGAACGTGGTGGCGGTGGGGGTGACGGTGGCGATGCTGATCCCTGTCTACATCGCCCAGCGGATCGCCGGCGGCGGCGGCGAGGTGGCGACGGGCTCAGGTCGGCGCGAGGAGCCGGCCGATACCGTGACTTCGGCGGCCACCGCTTCCGGGCAGGGCGCCTAGAGGTAGGTGCCGCCGCGCGGGGGCGGTCCGTCCGCGGATTCGGAGGCATCCGGGTTCTGGGGCAAGAGTCCGCGGCGTTTGATCTCCTCGAACTGCTGACGTGCCGCGGCCTGCTGCGCGAACATCGCGGCCTGGATCCCGTGGAAGAGTCCCTCGAGCCAGCCGACGAGCTGGGCCTGTGCGACCCTGATCTCGGACTCGCTCGGCACGCCCTCGAGCGGGGGAGCGAGATCCCCGAGCTCTTGCTTCAGATCGCCCGACAGCACTTCAGAGAGCTCGCCGACGGCACGCTGATAGATGTCGGCGAGGCGTTTACGCCCGGCCTCGTCGAGCGATGCCTGCCGGGTCTCGTCCAGGAGCTCGCGCACCATGCTCGCGATCCGCAGAAGCTTGGCGGGCTCGGTGATCGTCTCCGACTGGGCGTGGCCGGCATCGTCGACCGGTGAAGGCTGCGGCTCGGCCGGGATCACCTCGACGGCGCCATCCGATGGGGTTCGGGGTTCCGTGCTCATGACGGACAAACTAGCATCACGCGTCCCGAAGGGACGTGGTCACGCGCCGAGGTTCCGGATCAACAGCACCTCGGCCAGAGCGAGCTGCTCGAGGTCGTGCAGGTCCACGCTCTCGTCGATCGAGTGGAAGTTCGAGCGCTCGTCGCCTGCCCCGATGATCAGGACGGCGATGCCAGGGAAGGTGTCGGCGAGCATCGCGACCAAGGGGATCGAACCGCCGCTCCCCAACTCGACGACATCGGCCTCGAAAGCCTCCGAGAGTGCGTCCCGAGCGGCGGCGTAAGCCGCGGTCGACGTGTCGACCAGGTACCCCATGCCGGCTTCGTCGCCGGCGATCTCGACCTGCACCCCCCACGGGGCGGCCTCGCGCAGGTGCGCCACTAACGCGTCCCGTGCCGCCACGGCATCGTCACCGGGCGCGAGCCGTAGCGACACCCGGGCGCTGGCTTCCGGCACGATCTGGTTCGACGAGCCCTCGATCGACGGCGCGTCGAAGCCGAGGACGTTGATCGCGGGTTTCGACACCAGGCGGTCGGTGAACGGTCCGGACCCGATCATCTGCACCGAATCGAAGACGCGGGATTCCTCGCGGAACTCGTCCTCGGGGACCTGCATGCCCGTCCACGCGAACGTGCGGAGCCCCGGGACCGCCACGTTGCCCTCGTCATCGTGCAAGCTTGCGATCATGCGGGCGAGCGCGGTGATCGCGTCGGGGATCGGACCGCCGTACGACCCGCTGTGCTGCGCGATCGGCAGCACGCGCACCGTCACCCGGCAGTCGGTCACCCCGCGCACGCTCGTCCCGATCGTGGGGACGCCCGTGCGGTAGTTCCCGCCGTCGGCCACGATCGCGACGTCGGCCTTCAACAGGTCGCCCTGACCTCGAACGAGCAGTGGCAGATGCTCGGTCGAGCACTCCTCCTCACCCTCGACGACGATCTTGACCGTCACGGGAAGATCGATGCCCTCGTGCGCACCGAGGGCTCGGAGCGCGGCCGCGTGGACCGCGATTCCGGCCTTGTCGTCGGCGGCGCCGCGGCCGTAGAGCCTTCCCTCCCGGATGTGGGGCGCGAACGGCCCGGTGGTCCAGGCGCCGGCATCGCCTTCGGGCTGCACGTCGTGGTGCGCGTACAGCAGAACCGTCGGGGCGCCCTCCGGCCCGGGGATCTCGGCGAAGACGGCCGGATGACCGTTACCGAGCTCGATCAGGCGGGCGTCCGAGGCCCCCGCGGCGGCGAGGATGTCGCGCGTGAGCTCGGCGCTCGCACGCACATGCGCCGGATCGAAGCCCGGGTACCCGATCGACGGGATCTCGACCAGGCGAGAGAGCTCGTCGATCGTGCGCGGCATGTCATCGGAAACCCTGGTGCGAAGAGCGTTCGAGTCCATGCCGGGAAGATACCCGAGGACGAAGCGGGGCCACGGGGCCGCGGGCACGGACCCCGCGGCGCCCACACCGCTACGCCCGGATCTCGCCCTCGGGCTCGGCCATCCGCCAGTCGTACGGACTCGCGAACGACGTAACGAGTTGCGCGTAGTTCGCCCGCGCGTACGCGACCGGGTTCGGGATGTTCGCCTGGCTCATGGAGCCCTTCATCTGCTCGACGCTCTCGTAGTCGTGCCCCGCGAGCCAGGCCTCGACGTCGGCCAAGACCGTCGCGACGTGCTCGGGCCCCTGGTGCAGCAACGCGGAGGCCATCATCGCGACGTCGGCCCCCGCCAGGAGGACCTTCAATACGTCGTCACCGGAGTGCACGCCGGTGGTCGCGGCTATCGACGCGTGCACGTGGCCGCGGAGGATCGCGATCCACCGTAAGGGGAGCCGCAGCTCATCCGGCGTCGAGAGGTGCAGCGACGGGTCGACCCGCAGCGCGTCGAGGTCGATGTCGGGCTGCATGAACCGGTTGAACAGCACGAGGCCGTCGGCGCCCGCGGCCACCATCCGATGTGCCATGTGGCCTACCGATGAGAAGAACGGCCCCATCTTCACGGCTAGCGGGATCGTGATCTCGGCGCGGACTGCCTCCACGAGCTCGACGTAGCGCTCCTCGACCGCGTCGCTCGTCTCCTCCGGGTCGGCCGCGATGAAATACACGTTCAGCTCGAGGGCGTCCGCGCCGGCCTCTTGGATCCGCTTCGCGTGGCCGATCCATCCCCCGATCGTGATGCCGTTGAGGCTCCCGATCACCGGGATCTCCAGCTCGCGCTTCGTCTCCTCGAGGTGGCGCAGGTACGAATCGGTCCCCGTCGTATAGTCACCGAACTCGGGCAGGTAGGTGAGGGCCTCGGCGAAACTCTGCGACCCGACCTCGAGGGCGCCGTCGAGCTGGATCTCGTCGTGCTCGATCTGCTCCTCGAAGAGCGAGGGGAGCACGACCGCGGCCGCGCCCGCATCCTGGAGCTTGCGCAAGGTGTCGATGCGCTGGCCCATGGGCGAGGCAGAGGGAACCACCGGATTCCTGAGTTCGAGTCCCAGGTAGTGCGTGCGCAGATCCACACTCATGACGCATCCCCTTCTTCCTCGTCCCGCCCTTCGTCGTCGCCGGGTACCTCGTCGTGCGCGCTTCCGCGCTCGATCCCCGCGGTCTGCTCGTACAGGTGCCACCGCCGGTCGACGTCGTCCTGCGCGCGGCGCATCAAGATGTCGGCGCGGTCGGGATCGGTGCGTCGAAGCATCGCGTACCTGGCCTCGGTCTCGGTAAATGCCTTCAACGGGATCGTGGGCCTCTTGCTGTCGAGGTGGAACGGATGCTCGCCGGCCTGGGCGGCCGCCGGGTCGAATCGCCACAGCGGCCAATAGCCCGACGCCACGGCATCTTTCTGGTGGGTCATCGCCGTCGACATGTCGATGCCGTGCGCGATGCAGTGGCTGTAGGCGATCACGAGCGAGGGGCCGCGGTGCGCCTCGGCTTCGGCGAGCACCTTCACGGTCTGGGGCATGTCGGCACCCATCGCGATCTGGCCGACGTAGACGTCGCCGTAGGCGGTGGCGATCATCCCCAGGTCCTTCTTGCCGCCGGACTTGCCCGCCGCCGCGAATTTCGCGACCGCGCCGCGGGGAGTGGCCTTGGATGCCTGCCCGCCGGTGTTGGAGTAGACCTCCGTGTCGAGCACCAGGATGTTCACGTCACGCCCTGTGGCCAGCACGTGATCGAGCCCGCCGAACCCGATGTCGTAGGCCCAGCCGTCGCCACCCACGATCCACACGCTCGTGGGCACGAGGGCGTCGGCCGCGGCCCCGAGGTCAGCCGCCCGCCGCGCGTCGTCAACATGCGTGAGCCGTTCGCGGAGTTGGTCCAGACGCAGCCGCTGGCGCGCGATCGCCTCGTCGCCGCGTGCGGTCATCCCGTCGAGCAGCCCGCGCACGAGACCTTCGCCGAGCTCGGGCTCGAGCGTCTCGACCAGCGTGGCGGCTAGGTCCGCCTTGGCGTCGAGGGCGAGCCGCATCCCCAGGCCGAATTCCGCGTTGTCCTCGAAGAGCGAGTTCGACCATGCGGGGCCGCGTCCGTCGGGTCCCACGGCCCACGGTGTGGTCGGCAGGTTCCCCCCGTAGATCGACGAGCAGCCTGTGGCGTTGGCAACGAGCAGGCGATCGCCCACCAGCTGCGTGAGCACCTTGAGGTACGGGGTCTCGCCGCACCCGGCACAGGCGCCCGAGAACTCGAAGAGCGGGCGAAGTTGCTGCGAGCCCTTGACCGTGTCGACCCGCACGTCGGTGCGCAGGGGCTCGGGGATGGTCAGGAAGAAGTCGAACGACGCGCGCTCCTCGTCCAGGTGCTCGTCCTTGGGGCACATATCGATCGACTTGTGCTTGACCTCCTCCTTGCTCCGCGCCGGGCAGACGTCGACGCAGATGCCGCAGCCCGTGCAGTCGTCGGGGGCGACCTGGATCGTCATGAACCGGCCGGGCTGGTCGCGATCCTTCCACTCCTTGTGTTTGAACCCCGCGGGTGCGGCGTCGATCGCTCCGGGGTCGAAGACCTTCATGCGGATCGCGGCGTGAGGGCACACCAGGGCGCATTTCGCGCAGTCGATGCAGATCGCGGGATCCCACACGGGGATCTCGCGGGCGATGCTCCGCTTCTCCCAGCGGGCGGTGTCGGTTGGGAAGGTGCCGTCGACGGGCAGCGCGCTCACCGGAAGCAGATCGCCCTCGCCGGCGATCATCGCGGCCGTCACCCGCTGGACGAAGTCGGGGGCCGCTGAAGGCACCGGCGGCATCATCGGCGATCCCTCGCCTGCGTCGGCGGGGATCGCGACCTCGTGCAAGGCCGCGATCGCACCGTCGACGGCCGCGAAGTTCCTCGTGAGGACGGTCTCGCCCCGCTTGCCGTAGCTCTTCACGATCGCCGCCTTGATCGCGGCGACCGCCTCCTCCTGCGGCAAGATGTCGGCGATCGCGAAGAAGCACGTCTGCAGCACGGTGTTCACCCTGGAGCCCAGGCCGGCCTCCTTCGCCACGCGATAACCGTCGACGACGAACATGCCCAGGTGCTTGTCGACGATGTGGCGCCGCGCCGTCTCGGGGAGGTGCGACCAGACCTCGTCGGCGGGATACGGGCTGTTGAGCAGGAACGTGGCGCCCTCGGCCGCGATCGCGAGTACGTCGGTGCGCTGCAGACGCTCGAACTCGTGCACGGCGACGACGTTGGCCGAGCGGATCAGATACGTCGAACGGATCGGGCGCGGCCCGAACCGCAGATGCGAGACCGTGACCGATCCCGCCTTCTTCGAGTCGTAGACGAAGTAGCCCTGGGCATGGAGGTCGGTCTTCTCACCGATGATCTTGATCGTGTTCTTATTGGCGCTGACGGTGCCGTCGCTCCCCAGCCCGAAGAACACGGCACGCACCACGTCGGCGTCCTCGGTCTCGAAGTCCGGGTCCAAGGGCAGACTCAGCCGCGTGACGTCGTCGGCGATCCCGACCGTGAAGTGGTTGACCGGCTCGGTCGAGTTGAGCTCGTCGAGGGCCGCCTTGGCCATCGCGGGGGTGAACTCCTTGGACGACAAGCCGTAGCGTCCGCCGAGCACGCGCGGAAAGCCACCCGCGAACCGCGCGCGCCCGGCAGACACTTCTTCGGCCACCGAGGTGACCACGTCCTGATAGAGGGGCTCACCGGGTGCGCCCGGCTCCTTGGTGCGGTCCAGCACCGCGATGCCGCGGACCGACTCGGGGAGCGCGGCCACCAGGGCTTCGGCGGAGAACGGCCGGTAGAGGCGGACCTTGACGAGGCCCACGCGGTCGCCGTGCTCGACCATCGTCTCGACGGCCTCCTCCGCGGCGCCAACGCCCGACCCCATCACGATAACGACGCGCTCCGCCTGCGGGTGCCCCACGTAGTCGAACAGGCGGTACGCGCGGCCCGTGCGGGCGCCCAGGCGGTCCATGGCCCCCTGCACCAGATCGGGGACGGCGGCATAGAACTCGTTGCAGGCCTCGCGCGCCTGGAAGAACACGTCGGGGTTCTGAGCGGATCCCCGGAGTTGCGGGTGTTCCGGGGAGAGCGCGCGGGCGCGGTGCGCGTGCACCAGACGGTCGTCGATCATCGCACGGAGGTCCTCGGCAGCGAGGCCCTCGATCTTGTCGACCTCGTGGGAGGTCCGGAAACCGTCGAAGAAGTGGAGGAACGGAACACGCGATTCCAGCGTGGCCGTATGGGCCACGAGCGCGAGGTCCTGCGCCTCTTGCACCGACGACGAAGCCAGCATCGCGAACCCCGTCGTGCGGGCGGCCATCACGTCGGAGTGATCGCCGAAGATCGAGAGCGCATGGGTGGCGATCGTTCGGGCGGCAACGTGCATCACGAAGGGCGTGAGCTCGCCGGCGATCTTGAACATGTTGGGGAGCATGAGCAACAGGCCCTGTGAGGCCGTGAACGTGGTCGCAAGCGCACCCGCCTGCAGCGCGCCATGCAGCGCGCCGGCGGCTCCGCCTTCGCTCTGCATCTCCACGACCTGTGGCACGGCCCCCCACAGGTTGGTCGTGCCGATCGCCGACCAGGCGTCGGCGAGCTCTCCCATCGGGGACGAAGGGGTGATCGGGTAGATCGCGATCACCTCGGAGAGGCGATGGGCGACCGCCGCGACCGCCTCGTTGCCGTCGACGGTGATGCGCGGACGCGTCGAAACACGTTCCGGGGTGGCTTGCGTCTTCATGCACGACATCCTCGGATCCGGCCGGCGGCATCCCTAGGGTCGAAGGACCCCACCGGACGGGGTCTGCCGCCGGTCTTGGACGGGCCACTTGCGCCACGCTTGGGGGGAAGGAGCGTGACGATGGCGGCGATCGAGGTACGGCACCGCGACGGCGATCGGTTCACCGTGTCGATCCGCGGCCACGAGCTGACGGTCGATCAGCCGGTCGCCCACGGCGGAACCGACGCCGGGCCGACGCCCACGGAGCTCTTCGTGGCCGGGCTGGCCTCATGCGTCGGGTTCTACGCCGGCCGGTTCCTGCAACGCCACGGCATCGAGGCCGAGGGCCTCGCGGTCGAGTGTTCCTGGACGATGGCCGAGGATCGCCCGGCGCGGGTCGGTGCGATCGACGTCGTGGTGCGTCTGCCCGACGGATTCCCCGAGGAACAGCGCGATCGGCTGATGGCCGTGGTCGAGCATTGCACGGTCCACAACTCGCTCGTGCGCGTGCCCGAGGTCCGCATCGCGGCCCGGGTCGTAGCTCCGACCAGCGCCGCCCCGGATCAAGGGGAGAGGCGTTCGATCCGCCAGTCCACGCCGTCGCGGACGTAGTGGATGCGGTCGTGCAGCCGGAACGCCCTCGCTTGCCAGAACTCCACCGTGACCGGCGCGATACGGTACCCGCCCCAATACGGGGGCAACGGAACGTCATCCCCGTAGGTGCGGTCGATC
>JBDTNY010000033.1:0-13056 GCA_039933515.1 Actinomycetota bacterium | reverse complement strand
GGAGCGATCCTCGAGGGTGAGGTGGTGGACCTACCCGACGCGGTCGGGCACCCGGCCTTCCCGTCCACCCTCGAGAGTCTGGTGTCCAGCAGCCGAGGCAGCATCCTCGACGCCGCCCGTGCCTCCCTGGAACGCGATGACGCCTGGGAATGGCGCGTGAAACGCGCGCGCATCCTGACGCCGCTCTTTCCCTCGTCCTTGATCTCGCCCCGCGCCCTCGACGTCGATCGCAAGATCGTAGGCCCCGAAGACGAGGTGCCGTGGCCCGAAGGCGCGGCCTGGCTCGACTACGAGCCTATGGTCGCCGCCGTGCTCGCGGTCGAGACGTCGGATGCCTCGGCCGCAGAGGTGGCCGAGCGGGTGTTCGGCTACACCCTCGTGAACGACTGGCGGGCGCGGTCGAGTGACGGCGCCCCGGTGGAGCGCGCCGACGGTGTCCCGCTTGCGATCGGCCCCTGCGTCGTCACCGCCGACGAGATCAACCCGCAGACGATGTTCGTTCAGGTGAAGATCGACGGCGAGGAGCAGGCCAAAGGCAATCTGAACGGAGCCGCCGAGGACCTCTTCGGCCTGATCGGCGAGGTCTCGCAGGGGACGGTCCTGGAGCGTGGCGACGCCTTCGCGCTCGGCCCATTCCGGACCGATGAGGATGGCACCGACCCGGGTCGCCGGCTCTGGCCGGGCGCCATCGTGGAGCTCGCCGCCGAAGGCGTGGGCACCCTCCGCAACCGGATCGCCGATCGAGCTCATCAGTGACCTCCTGAGAGCCGGAGAGCGCGTGGTCGCTATCTGGTCCGCGATGCAGGTGTGCTACCGGATCACGATCCGGCCGATCACCATGTCGGACCGGTCGGGCGTGCGCGCGAGCACCGCGAAGATCGAGGTCTGATCTGCCGCCTGGGTCGTGTCGACCTTCAGGATGACCCGCACGGTCTGGCCGTCGGAGACCCCACGGAACGTGTACCCACGGCCGGTGATGTCGGTCGTGATGTCGGTGCCGTCTGTAAGCAGGTAGGTCACTTCGAAGTTCGGCGCGCCGGCACCCCCGACGAACTCGATCGTCCCCGTGCCCGAGCCGTGGCGGATCGCCCCGATCGTGTACGTGACCGTGGCGCCTGCAGTGATACGACGCGTCTTCGTCTGGTTCGTGCCGTCGGCGTTCACGATGCCCAGCCCGACCTTCTTGGTGGTGCCGCTTCGGATCCACGAATCGACCTTGTCGACACCCGGCGCCGCGACCGCCGGAAGCGCGATCCAGACGGCGAGCACGAGCGCGAGCAGCGCCCCCGGGAGCGCGACGCGACTACGCACCGGTCACGTAGGCGGCGACCATGTCCCGCCCTCCAGAAGTCTGCGCGAGCACCGCGAGATTCGCGTTGCGCCCGAGCGCGGACGCCCGGAGGGTCACGACCATCGTGATGCGCGTGAGTTGCCCGGCTGAGACCCCGCGCACGCGGTAGCCGCGGCCGGTGACCGTGAGCGTGATGTCGACCCCGCCGGGAGACAGGTACTGGATCACGAAGTCGGGCGACCCGGCGCCGCCCAGGAACGTGACGTCCGACCTGCCACCGACGGGGGTGGCCACGATGTCGAAGATCAGTCGCGACGGGGCTTGCGCGCTCGTCTCGTAGGTCTCGCCGACCGCGGAAGGGCTCCTGATCCCCTGGCCCGTCTTGGTTCCGTTCTCGGCCACGATCCATGCATCAACCGTGACGGGAGCGGCTTTGCCGGCGCTCGCCTGGGCGAATGGGAGCAGGAGGCTCAGCAGCGATACCGCGACGACGAGGCGGAGGGGGCGTCTCATGCAGCCCATTCTGGGGACACCACGGGTCCCCGTCATGGGCCGAAGGCCGCTTGCTGCGGCCGATTTCTCTCCGGTCCGAAGGCCCTAGGCCTTCCTCACGAGAGGGCGCGTGGGAGTCGGGAGCGCTCGGCTACTTCTTCTTCGCGGCCTTGCGGGCCTTGCCGCGTTCGGCGGCCGCGCGCTTGTCGCGGTCCTTCTTCGCGCGCTGGCGATCCTTGGCGTTGCGGACCTTCGAAAGATCTCCCGTACCCATGTCGTGTGCTCCTGATCCGGCCGGAACGAGTCGCGGCCTATCCGTCGTCGTCCCCGCCCTGTGCCAGCTCGAGCGAGCGGGTGCACGCGGCGTCGATCGCGTTCAAGAAGGCAGCTCGCACCCCCGCTTCCTCGAGATGGCGGATCGCGGCGATCGTGGTGCCGCCGGGCGATGTCACCATCTCGCGGAGCTCCACCGGGTGCGTGCCGGTATCGCGCAGCATCTTGGCCGAGCCGAGCATCGTCTGGATGATCAACTCGGTCGCAACGTCGCGCGACAGCCCCAGCAGGATACAGGCCTCGATCATCGCCTCGGCGAGCAGGAAGAAGTACGCGGGTCCGCTGCCGGAGGTGGCCGTCACCGCGTCGAGGTGCTTCTCCTCGAGGCGGAGCACCTTACCCACGTAGCCGAGCAGCTCCTCGGTGAGGACGAGGTGGGCTTCGGTCGCGGTGGAACCGGGCGAGATCACCGACATCGCCTCGTCGACCATCACCGGCACGTTCGACATCACGCGGACGACGGGAACGATGTCGGGGATGTGCATCTCGACGAACGAGGTGCGCACGCCCGCCGCGAAGCTGATCACGAGGTCATCGGACGTCACGTGCGCGCGGATCTGGCCGAGCAGCGTCTCGATGTCTTGCGGCTTGGCCATCAGGACGAGCACGTCAGCCCACTGGGCGGCCTCGGCATTGTCCATGGTGGCCGTGATGCCGTACTTCCCGGCAAGCTCGAGAGCGCGCTCTTCCCGCCGGTTCGTCACCATGATCTCGTCGGCGCGGCGCCCCCCGGAGCGGATCAGCCCCGAGATCAATGCCTCGCCCATCTTCCCGCCGCCCAAGATGGCGATACGGCGCGTGTCACCCGTCATCGGGTCAGCGTACCGCGCACGGCGGGGGCGCCGTCACTCGGCGCGGGGGGCATCGGATGACTGAGCCGCGATCCCGTCCCGCAGGATCTCGAGGAACTCCTTGATCCGCATCCCTCGTCGCTCCGGCTTGCGGTGGATCAAACCGGGGTCGAGGTCCTCGGACGCGAGGGCATCCTGGAAGCGTTCGGCGAGCCAGTCGAGCATCGAGGCGATCATCTCCACGTCGACGTCTTCGCGTAGCTCCCCTCGGTGCACGCCGTATTCGACGAATTCGAGCGTGCCGTAGGGGTCCTCGCTCCGCATGAAGCGGTCGATCGGGCGACGAAGGCCGAGCCCGGTGTCGTACCGGCCGATCATGGCGACCCGATTGGGGACCCAATCGTCGGCGATGAACTGCTCCGTGCGCTCGAGCCAATAGTCGAGCGTGGCCCAGAACCCCTCCTCGACCACGTCGGTGGGGGCGTCGAGCCAGGCCGGGAGCCGCGAGACCGCCGCCTGGTAGGCCTCGAGGAAGAGCCCCTCCTTCGAACCGAAGTCCAAGAACACGGTCCCCTTGGCGACCCCGACCTCCGAGGCGATGTCCTCGACCCTGCCGCCGCGATAGCCATGCTCGGCGAAGTGCCGCATCGCGGCCTCGATGATCCGCTCTCGGCGGGCTTCCGCCTCGACGGCGCGCTTGGTCCGACCCTCAGCCATCGCCGGGACGGTAGCCGAATCCAGGGAGCTCCGCGCGGGCCGGGGGAACAGGATCCGGGAAGATGTCCGGGCAAGGACCCCGGGGGAAAGAAAGAACCCGAGGGACCTTCGGCTCGCCGGAAGCCGAAGCTCCCAGCCACCGTCAGCCCCTCGGGCTCTGGTGCCCCAAGCAACCTCCGCGTCCGCCGCGTCGTTTGCCGAACCGGCCCCAGCGACGGTTCACCTTGCGGCGCTCCGGCCGCCTGTCCCCCGATGGATCGCCTTGCGGCGCTCCGTCCGAGGACGGGCTCCCTTTCCGGCTCCCCCGGGGGGGCGCCGTTCCGGGCGGCCGTTCCGGCCTCGCGGCCTTCCCGACCCGGGCCCGATCCGGTCTCGCGACCTTCCTGGGCCTTCGCTCCAGGTCACCTTGCGGCGTCCCTTCGCGCGTTCGGCTCGTTCGCGTCGATCGCATCGACTGCTTGGAGCGAGCCGAACGATAAGGAAAGCTCCGGCCGCGGTCAACTCCCTATCTGCGCAGGTCAGAGCATGAATGCGCAGGTCACAGGGTTGGGTGAAAGAGTGACATTTCCGCCAGTTCCGTGACGGCTATCACATCGTCGCAGGTCAGAGCCCTAGAGCAGCTCTCGGTAGACCGACAGAAGTTCGGTCGTCGTGGCGTCCCAGGTGAACCGCAGGGCCTGCCGGGCGGCCTCGGAGCCCATGGCTGCGGCAAGCGAGGGATCCCGCAGGATCTCCAGGAGCCGTTCGGCGTGGTCTCCCGGGTCATGGCCCTCCACCAAGAAGCCGGTCTTGCCGTCCTCGACCACATACCGCAAGCCGCCCACCGCCGCGGCGACCACCGGGGTGGCGCAGGCCGATGCCTCGAGGGCCACGAGCCCGAACGACTCGGACCGCGAGGGAACGAGCACAGCGTCGGCCGCCGTGTAGAAGTCGGCGAGCTTGGCTTGGGGCTGAGGGGGGAACAGCATCACGCGTTCGCTGACACCGAGGGCGCCGGCGAGTTCCATCAACCTGATCAGCTCGGCGCCGTGGTCGGCTCCGCTGGGACCGCCGACGATCGCAAGCACGAGATCGCCCGCCGCGTCTGGGTCGCGCGCGACGGCCTCGGCCATCGTGCGTACGGCGACATCGGGCCCCTTGTGCGCCTGGAGGCGCCCGACGTACAGGGCGAGCCGGAGCCCGGAAAGATGCAGCCGCTCCCGCGCCGCGGCCCGGTCGCCGGGCAGGAACAGCGTGTGGTCGACACCCGGCGGCACGATCCTGATGTGCTCGGGATCGGCGCGATACAACCCCACGAGCTGCGCCGCTTCCGACGGAGTCGGCGCGAGGATGCGGTCGGCCGCGAGGATCACGCGTTGCTCCCCGTCGAGCCGGTTCGCCGGCTCCTGCGCCTCACCGCGCGCCAGCGAGTAGTTCTTCACCTTGCCGAGCGTGTGGAACGAGGCGACGAGCGGCGTGTCCCATTCCTCTTTCGCCGCTCGGCCGACCCACCCCGAGAGCCAATAATGGCTGTGGACGATGTCGTAGCCGCGGCCGTCTTCGTGCGCGACGCGGAGCACACCACCGAGGAACTCGGGGAGGTATCGCGGGATCTCGGCCTTGGGGATCGGCAGGCAGGGGCCCGCCTTCACGCTCACGACCCGGATGCCGGGCGCGATCTCGCGCACGTCGTGCGTCACGCCGCCGCGGCACCGAGTGAACAGGTCGACCTCGACCCCTTGGCCTGCCAGCCGCTCGGCCACCGCGCGGATGTAGACGTTCATGCCTCCGGAGTCGCCGGACCCCGGCTGATCGATGGGCGAAGTGTGGACGGACAGCACCGCCACGCGAGGAGATGCTGCGCTCATGCGATCGATGCTACGCGAGCTCGCGCGAAGGACTGCCTCGGGCGTTCCCGGAGCTCACGCGTACCGCAGCCGCAGATCGACCTCCAGACGACCCACGGGCTTGCCGGCGCCGAGCACGGGCGGCTCCGCGTGGACCGCGAGGGTTCGGAGCTGGGCGCCGTCGAGCACCCCCAGCTGACGGAGCGTCTCGATCACGAGCGGGCCGGTCGCTCGTTCGCCGCCATCGGCCACCCGCACGGCGATGCCCAGCCCGGCGGAGATCACCGTGGCGCAGACGAGGGCCTCGGCACCGCCCTTCGCAACGAGCCCCTCCACCGCCATCATCAGGTCGGTGTCGAGGCTCCGCCTGCCCCCGACGAGATAGGGCGACGCCCGCATCGCGACGCTGGCCCGCAGCGCGGCAGGGCCGAGATCACCCAGCCGGTCGGGCGCCCCGAGCCGGGCGAACATCGTGGCCATCCCCGACAAAGGCACGCCATGAACGGGAACCCCGCAACCGTCGATCCCGACGTGCACATCCTCGTGGCCGGTAGCCGCCCGCACTGCCGCAAGCACGCGGCGCTGGAGCGGATGACCGGCGCGCCGGTAGGTCTCGAGGTCCCACCCGCGGCGCACGCAGGCCAGCAGCATCGCCGCGTGCTTGCCGGAGCAATTGTGACGGAGTGGCGACTTCGTCCGGGCCCGCGCCATGGTGGCCGGATCGAGTGGCCACCCCGGAGGCGTTCGCAAGGCGTCGACGCTCAGCCCGGCGCGCCGCAGCAGGGAACGCACGACGGCCAAGTGGACCGGCTCGCCGTTGTGCGACGCACAGGCGATCGCCGCCTGGCGTTCGGTGAGACGCTCGTCACCGATCGCGGACATCGACACAGCGGCCTGCAGCGGTTTCGTGCACGAACGTCCGTAGACCGGGCGGTCGGCGTCACCGGCGAAGGCGACAAGTCGCCCCTCTTCGTCGCAGACCGCCACGTCGGCGTGGTGCACCGACTCGACGAGCCCGGAGCGGACGACGCGGACGGAGGGAGCGACGGTCATCGCGCGAGCGTAGCCCTCTCGCGCTCGACGCGGGGCTCAGACCACGTACAGCGCCGGGGCGGGCTGGAGCCCCGGCTGTTCCTCTGCGAGGAGATCGTGATCCTCGACCAACCCGATGAAGGCCCGGACCGCCATCGGATCGAACTGGGTGCCCGAGCCCGCGTCGATCTCGTCCAGCGCTCGGTCCAGCGGAAGCGCTCGGCGATAGGGGCGGTCGCTCGTCATCGCGTCGAACGAGTCCGCGATCGAGAAGATCCTCGCCGCGAGCGGGATCTGATCGCCGCGAAGCCCGTGGGGGTACCCGGACCCGTCGAACCACTCGTGGTGGGTTCGCACGATCTCGACCGCCTCCGCGAGCGGGCCGATCGGCTCGACGATCCGTGCGCCGATCACCGGGTGCATCCGCATGATCTTCCACTCGGCGGGGGTGAGCGGGCCGGGTTTGCCGAGCACCTGCTCGGGGATGCCCACCTTCCCGATGTCGTGCAGGAAGAACCCGTACCCGACCTCGGGACGGGCGGCGAGCGCCGGGTCGATCCGCCGGGCGAGCGCGAGCCCGTAGGTCTGGGTGCGCTCGAGGTGGCCCCGCGTGGCGGTGTCTTTGGCCTCGACCACCTGGGCGAGGGACCTCATCGTCGCGACGTACATCTCCTGGATGCCCTCGAGCGCTCGGCCGAGCTCGCGGGTCCGTCGACGCTCAGCCGAATACAGCTCACCGAGCTCCCGGGCGAACACCACCATCTGCGCGTGCACCGACGTGAGGTCGCGATCGTCTGTGGCAGGGAGGGTGGGGTGAGGATCACCTGTTCGGGTCACGAGCTACCTCGTCGTTCTCTTCGTCCGGGGACTGCACTCTCTGCGGTCCTCGGGTCACCCGCCATCGGACGCGAGGGGGGTTCGTGGCCGAGGAACGCACCACTCGGACCACCTGGACGGCCTAGGCAGCTGCGCCCTCGGAGCTATCCCCCGGGCGCACCACGTGGGGGGACGCTACTGCAGCGCCAAGCTCGGGTCGTCCTTGTAGCGGCGCTTCAACTCGTCCTGGAACAGGTCGAGGACGCGGATCACCTCGCCGCGCGCCTCCGAGACCTGGCGCTCCTCGTCGGCGAGCATCTCGACCGCCTCGGCCAGCTGCCCGTCGTCGAGCGCCGAGGGGTCGGAAAGCTCGGCGTCGGCCACGATCCGCTCGACCCTTCGCCGCGCCAGCAGCATCTCTTCTTCGGGAAGACCGACGCGTACGGCCTCGCCCCGCGAGGCGGATTGAGGCTCGTCCCCGGCCAGGATCTCCGCGAGGCGGTCCACGAGCGGTCCTGCGTCGGCTTCGGCGCCCCTGGACGCGAGCTCGGCCTGGAGGATCTCGGCGCGGCCCTGCACGAGCCGGCGCAGCAACGACAGGTACTCGCGCTCGGCGAGACATTCGTCGCGGCGAGCCCGCAGGTCCTCGAGCGGCAGCCCCCCCGCGCCCTCTAGGTACGCCGGGTCGCGGATGCGGTCGATCCTTCGGTGTCCCTGATCCATGCGGGGGATTCTACGGTGCGGGGCGGCCCGTGACGCGCGACGACTGTCCCACGATGACTGCCCCAACCGAAGTCCTCCGAGGGCTCAGCAGACCGCGAGCAAGGCGGCGTAGGGGTTGATCGCGGCCCCTCCGCCGGGGTGATACTCGAAATGCAGATGGTTCACGGTCGTGTCCCCGGTGGACCCGACCAGACCGATCGTGTCCCCAGCGTTCACATGGCCGCCTTCGCCCGGACCTGTGTAGGAGCTGAAGTGCGTGTAGAACGTCCAGTCGGCGCTCCCGTCATGGAAGAGCACCGTTCCGTACCCGCCCGGTGCGCTCGACGTGTGGTGCACGGTGCCCGCATGGGTCGCCACGACCGGCGTCGCATAGGCGGCGATCAGGTCGATCCCTTCGTGGGAGCGACCGCCGGACCGCGGATCTCCGAACGAGTCCACGAACGAGTTCGATCCGTTCACCGGGCACGTCTGGAGCCAGCCACCGCCGCTGATCGGCGGCGGGTTCCCGTCGCCGCCTGACGTGTGACCGCCCCCGCCGGGTGAGGGAGAGGGCGTCTGCTCGGCCGCGAGCTGGTCCTCCAGAGCCCCGACCCGTGACTGGACGTCCTGGACCGTGGAGCGGATCGCGTCGGACTGAGCCTGGAGGGAGGCCACCGCAGTCCGGCCGTCGGCCACCGCGCCGGCGAGCCGCTCGCGCTCCCAGGCGAGCTCCTGGGTCTGGACCGATACGGCCGTCGCGAGGTCGGCGTCGCCCTGTGCCACGGCGGAGGCGAACTGCAGGCGGTCCGCCACGTCGGAAACCGAGCCCGAGGTGATCAGCGCCATCACCGTGGGGTCGCCACCCGCCATGTAGAGCGCGGCCGCCCGGTCGTTCAACCTGACCTGGACGGCGCCCAGGCGTCCCTCGAGATCGGCGATCCTCGCGCGCGCGGCCTCGGCGTCATCCTGCGAGACGGCGAGCTTGGCTTCGGCCTCCTGCCAGAGCTGTGCCACGCGGTCCAGTTCGGCCTGGGCGGCGGCCGACTCGCGCTTCGCGGCGTCGAGCTGGCTCGACGTGTCGGCGTTCGCGGGCACCGCGACGACCGCGATCGCCAAGGCGGCGAGCACGATGAGGGCGCGTCGGAGCGGTGCGGGTGATCGGATAGCTACTCCTTGCCCTGCATCGCGGCGATCAGGATGTCGGCGACCTCGGGACGTGAGAACTCCTGCGGAGGACGCTCGCCGTTGCGGAGCATCTCGCGAACCTTGGTGCCCGACAGGGAGATACGCGTCTCCTCGCCGTGGGGGCAGGTCTTGGGCGACGCCATTCCCTCGCACGACTCGCACCAGAACGAGTGCTCGAAGTTCAGCGTCATGATGCCGAGCTCCCCCGGCTCGAACTCGTCGAAGATCGCCTGAGCGTCGTACGTGCCGTAATAGGTACCGACGCCCGCGTGGTCTCGACCGACGATGAAGTGCGTGCAGCCGTAGTTCTTGCGGCAGATCGCGTGCCAGATCGCCTCGCGCGGGCCGGCGTAGCGCATCGCGGCCGGGAAGATCGAGACCATCGCACGGTCCTTGGGGTAGTAGCCCTCGAAGAGCGCCTCGTAGCACTGCATGCGCACGTCGGGCGGCACGTCGTCGGACTTCGTCGCGCCCATCAGCGGATGCACGAGTAGGCCGTCGACGATCTCGAGCGCGCACTTCTGGATGTACTCGTGGGCGCGGTGGATCGGGTTGCGGGTCTGGAACCCGACGATCGTCTTCCAGCCACGCTTCTCGAACTCGGCACGGGTCTGGGCCGGGGTGAGGCGGTACTGCTGGAAGTCGTCGTGCACGGGAAGGGAGATCACCTCGAGGTCACCGGCCAGGCAGTAATCGCCGGAGTCGTACAGGGCCTTGACGCCGGGGTGCGCCTCCTCGTCGGTGCGATAGACGGAGACAGCCTCCTTCGGCTTGTCGCGCTTGAAGGAGCCGCTCACTCGGAGCACGGCGATCGGCGCCGCGCCCTCGGAAGGGAGCAGCGCGACGCTGCCGCCGCCCCCCAGCTGGTGGGCCTGTTCCTCGTCGATGCCGAGCACGACCGGGATCGCCCATGGGAGGCCGTTCGCCAGATGCATCGAGTCCAGCACCGCGTGGTAGTCGGCCTCGCCCTGGAACCCGGTGAGCGGGCTCAGCGCGCCCACGGCCAGCATCTCGAGGTCGGACAACTCACGCTCGTTCGGAACGATCTTGGGCAGATTCGCGGCCTCCTGGGCCAGCGCCGCCGCCTTTGCCTCGTCGGCGAGCAAGTTGATGAGCGTGCCGCCGTGCGGCGCGGTCGGGTAGGACTCGGACATGGTCCAGCTCCTCTAGGTCGGTCGTCGGAGCCCCCGGGACCGGGGGGAACATCGTTGGCAGTGTACGGAAACCGCACGGTGACCGGCCTCGGCGGTATCATCCGCGGCACCCCGACAGGAGGCGTCTGCCACCGGTGCCCACCACCATATCCAGCGATGAGATCGTCGCGTTGAACCTCGCGTTCGAGGACGCGCATCCCCGCGAGATCGTTGAGTGGGCGCTCGACAGCTCGGGCTTCGAGCGCATCGCGATCGCCTCGGCGTTCCAAGCCGACGGTTCGTGTGTGATGCACATGGCTTCATCGATCCGGCCCGACGTCCCGATCATGTTCCTCGAGACCGGATACCAGTTCGCCGAGACGCTCGCTTTCAAGGAACGGCTCGCGGAGCAGCTCGGGCTCAACGTGATCGACCTGTACGGCGAGTACACGGTCGAGAGCCAGGCCGAGGCCTTCGGCCCGCGGCTCTACGAGCGCGACCCTGACCTGTGCTGCGAGCTGAACAAGGTGCGGCCGATGATGGAGGCCCTCAAGGATCTCGACGCATGGGTGACGGCCTTCCGCCGGGACTCATCGCCCACGCGCGCGAACGCCCCCTTCGTGGACCGCTACGAGGTGGCGCCGGGTCACTCGATCGTGAAGATCAACCCGATGGCTGCCTGGACCCGCGAGCAGGTGTGGGCCTACCTCGAGGAACACGACATCCCGCACAACCCGCTCTACGACCTGGGCTACGCGTCGATCGGGTGTGCACCGTGCACGAGGCCTCGGTTCGCCGGCGAACCCGAGCGCGCCGGACGGTGGGCGGGCCTGTCGAAGTGGGAGTGCGGGATCCAGGCACCCCAGACCGTCACGCCCGAGTGACCCCGTCCGGCCTCGGCCGACGAGGCGGCTAGGCCACGACCCAGAGCGCTTCACGTGCGAGCTCGACCTCGAGCCGCGCCTGGTCGCCGAGCGCGTCGCCATCGACCTGGACGGGGAACGGCTCGTCGGCCGTAACGAGCACCCGGGTGGCGTCGTGGCGATAGTCCACGTCACGGGTCTGCACGTGGCGCGCCGACCCGAACACCTGCCAGGCGATCCTCGGCACGCTCCGCCGATTCAGCCGGCGCATGCTCAAGACGTCGAGCCCGGTGTCCAGCGAGGCCTCGGGCGTCATCCGCATCCCGCGGTCCTTGTAATACGTGTACGGGTCGGTGCGGCCGACCATCACCGAGAGCGAGGGCTCGGGCTCTCCACCGTCGATGCTCACCGACATGCCGGGCGCCTTGCCGGCGTACCCGACCATCAGCTCCCAGGCGACCGAGCGGAACGCCACCCGGTCGAACTTCGCCTTGGTCTTAGGGAACTTTTCGTCCATGCGATGCATCGCCGCGGCGTCGACGCCCGCGCCGCAGTTCACGGCGAAGTATCGGCCGTCTGCCCGGCCCAGGTGCAGCTTGAAGGCCTCCTCGTCGAGCGCTTTGCCGATCAGCACGCCGGTGGCCTCCACCGGGTCGGTGGGCAGTCCCAGCGATCGCACGAGGATGTTCGTGGCCCCGCCCGGGATCACCCCGAGCGCGGTATCGCTGCCCGCGAGCGCGTTCACCGCCTCGTTGATCGTGCCGTCGCCGCTGAAGACCACGACCATGTCGATACCTTCGTGGATCGCCTGCGCCGCGATCTCGTTCGCGTGGCCGCGTTCCTTCGTTTCGATCACCTCGAGCCGGAAGTCGGCCGAAAGCGCCTTCTCGATCACCGCGAGCGTGGGTTTGGACACCGTGCGGGCTACGGGGTTCACGACGAGGAGGACACGATGGAATCGCATGGGAGGCGGTCAGTATCGCAGGGCGGCCCCCCGGGCGCGAGGACTAGTCTCGGCCACCGCTCACCGGGGGGAGCAACGCGACCTCGTCCCCGTCGGCCACGGGGGTGTCGCGCGACGCGCGCTCCCCGTTCACGACGAAGGTCCCCACCGCGACGATCGAGGCGAACCGCTCCCCGTAGCGCTCGCCGAGCGCGTCGACGATCTCGCCCACCGAGCTTCCGGGCGCCTCGACGTGGGAGGCGTCCGCGAGTTCTCGCAGCACCGCGAAGAGCCTCACTCGGACCACGGGAGGCCCGCCTCCCGGTGGATCACCCGCGCGAGCCGGCGCGCGAACCCCGGCGTGAGCCCGTCCTCGGCATGGCCGAACCGGTCCCCGATCATCAGGTGCTTGGGGTCGCCCGCCGCCTCGTACAGACGACGGGCGTGCTCGACCGAGAAGAGCATGTCGTTCTCGCCGTGCACGATCACGATCGGCGTGGGGGCGATCTTCCCGATCACGTCCTCGGGTGACTCAGGCTCCTGCCACTCCTCGGGCAGTCGCACCCCCCAGGCGCGGAGCGCGGCCCGCCCGGGCACCGTGTTCACGCGCGCCTGGAAGTTGCGGCGCGCCGCGGGGTCGGCTCCCGCGTGCCAGTCCCACGAGGCAAGGGACGAGATCGCCACCACCAGATCCGGCGGGCCGATCAACGCAGCGTGCCGGATCACCGAGATGCCTCCCATCGAGGTGCCGACCGTGACGAGCCGCTCGTGACCCCCTTCCCGCGCGAGTCCCGCCACCGCGTCGACGTCATACATCTCGGCCCCCCCGAAATCGGAGACGCCGTCGCTCCCACCGTGGCCGCGCGCGTCGAACGCGTACACCACGAACCAGGGCGTGAGGTGTTCGGCGAACACCGCGAACCGGGGCTTGC
>JBDTNY010000032.1:0-17474 GCA_039933515.1 Actinomycetota bacterium | reverse complement strand
AAGGTGCCCGAGATCGTCGACGCGATCGTCGACGTCACCGAGACCGGCAGCACCCTGCGCGCCCACGGCATGAAGATCATCGAGACGCTGCTGACGTCCGATCCCGTGCTCGTCGCGAACCGCGAGGCCGCTGCGGAACCCGCCACGCGCGCCGCGATGGACGACATCACGACCTTGCTGCTGGGCGCCCTGCGGGCCGAGGGCCGCGTGCTGATCAAGCTGAACGTCGCCGAAGCGGCGCTCGACGCGGTGCTGGCCGTCGTACCCTCGATGAAGGCTCCCACGGTCTCCCCGCTCGCCGGCGGTGGCTTCGCGATCGAGACCGTCGTTGAGAAACGGGGCGTGAATCGCCTGATCCCCGAGCTGCTCGCGGCGGGCGCCAGCGACATCCTCGAGCTCCCGATCTCCAAGATCGTCCCCTAGGGCCCCGTAGCCGCTGGGCCACACGGGGTCTTGACCCCGCGGACAGGCAAGATACCCTGCGAACGCAACCAGGGAGGGACCTATGAGTCGTCGCCGCATCGCCGCCCTACCGTGCACCCTCGTCCTCATCGCTTCGCTCGCCGCATCCGCCCACGCCGCCCCCGGCCAACTCGACGCTTTCTTCAGCGGCGACGGGAAGGCGACGTCGTTCGCGAACGGCGGGACCGGGTACGCGGTGGCGATCGACGCCAAGGACCGGATCGTGGTGGCCGGTTCGACGCAGGGCGCTCACCCCGACTTCGCCGTGGCGCGCTTCCTTCCGAACGGCTCGCCCGATACCGGGTTCAGCAGGGACGGCCGAGTGATCACGGATCTCGGTGGCGCGGACTACGCCTTCGATCTCGCGATCCAGGCCGATGGCAAGATCGTCGTGGTGGGCGAACGCGATACGTCGTCATCGAACTCGTTCGCGGTCGTGCGCTACACGCCCAAGGGCGGCCTGGACAAGGAGTTCGGCGGCGGCGACGGGATCGTGCTCACCGACTTCGGCAAGCGCTACCAGGGTGCGAACGCCGTGGTCGTCTACCCGAACGGCAACATAGCGGCGGGGGGCTTCGCGTCGAACGGATCGACGGGGCGCTGGGCGATCGCGCGCTACGGACCCCGCGGGGTGCTCGACAAGAGCTGGGGCAAGGACGGCCGCGTGACGGTGGACCTCAGTTCGAGCGACGAGTCGATCCGGGATCTGTTGTTCGTTCCCGGAGGCAAGCTCGTCGGCGTGGGCTACGCCGAGGCTGGTCTGATCCCGCGGTTCGCGGTGGCGCGGTTCAGGCCGAAGGGCTCCCTCGATCCCACCTTCGGGAGCAAGGGCTTCAACACGACCGACGTCAGCAAGGGCTCCGACATCGGGTACGGGGCGGCGATCCAGGCCGACGGCAAGCTCGTGGTCGTCGGGTACGCGAACAACGGCGGCAAAGCCGACTGGGGCCTGGTGCGTTACGGACCCAAGGGGCGCCTGGACAAGACCTTCTCCGGCGACGGCCGGGTGGTCACGAACATCACGAGCGGCTACGAGTTCGCGTCGGCCGTCGCGATCCAGACCGACGGCAAGCTCGTGGTGGTCGGTCGCGCGTCGCGCGCCGACACCGGCGACAACTTCGGGGTCTTCCGCTACAAGCCCAGCGGTGCGCTCGATGGCTCCTGGAGCGGGAACGGCAAGACGTTCACCGACTTCGGAGGCGGCAACGACACGGCGCGCGACGTCGCGATCCAGTCGAACGGGAAGATCGTAGTGGTGGGCGATGGCCAGATCGTGGGGATCCACCGGTTCGCGATCGCCCGCTACCTCGAGAACTGAGTGTGGGCATGCCGGGTGCCCGGGCCGACCGACCCGCGGAGTTAGGTCCTTCGGCCGTTTGACAGCCTGGGAGGCCCGTATGACAAGATGGCTGCAGATGTTTGAACCCTCGTTCAACTTCGTACCGTACGGGTAGGGACGCTCCGGACGCTTCGGCGTCTACGCGCCCCGGGGACCTCTCGCTCGCGAGGGGTCCTTTCGTTTCCGGCGGGCGGCGCGCCGGCGGCGAGCGGGAACGGACCTGACGGCCACGAGTTCGGACACAAGGAGGCGGCGACGATGACGGACCAGCGGATCGAGGAGCGGATCCTCAACGAGGCGGAGGCGCTCGAGCTGGAGTGGGACCCCAGCCCCCGGTGGCGCGGCGTCGAGCGATCGTACTCAGCCCACGACGTCGTGCGCCTGCGCGGGTCGTTCAGGGTCGAGCACTCGATCGCGCGCCGGGGTGCCGAGCGCTTGTGGGAGCTCGTCCGCGATCAGGACTACGTCGCTGCGCTCGGCGCGCTCACCGGCGGCCAGGCCGTGGAGATGGTCAAGGCCGGCCTGAAGGCGATCTACCTGAGCGGATGGCAGGTCGCGGCCGACGCGAACCTGGCGAGCCACACCTACCCCGACCAGTCCCTCTATCCCGCGAACTCGGTCCCGGCGGTGGTCCGGCGCATCAACAACGCGCTGCAGCGCGCCGACCAGATCGCCTGGGCCGAGGGAAGGCCCGCCGACACGATGGCGCCGATCCTGGCCGACGCCGAGGCCGGATTCGGGGGCACCCTGAACGCGTTCGAGCTGATGAAGTCGATGATCGAGGCGGGGGCGGCCGGCGTGCACTTCGAGGACCAGCTGGCGTCGGAGAAGAAGTGCGGGCACCTGGGCGGCAAGGTCCTGGTGCCGACCGATCAGTTCATCCGCACGCTGACGGCAGCGCGCCTGGCTGCCGACGTGCTCGGCGTTTCCTCCCTGGTGGTGGCGCGAACGGACGCGCTCGCCGCCACGCTGCTCACCTCCGACATCGATGCGCGCGACCGCCGTTTCACGAACGGGGAACGCACGCACGAGGGCTTCTACTACGTGGAGAACGGCATCGACGCCGCGATCGCGCGCGGGCAGGCATACGCGCCGTTCGCCGACATGCTGTGGTGCGAGACGTCCACGCCCGACCTCGACGAGGCGAAGGTGTTCGCCGACGGCATCCACTCGCTCTACCCGGACAAGCTCCTGGCCTACAATTGCTCGCCGTCGTTCAACTGGAAGCAGCATCTGGACGACGCGACGATCGCGCGCTTCCACAAGGAGCTCGCGGCGATGGGCTACCGGTTCCAGTTCATCACCCTCGCGGGGTTCCACGCGCTGAACGCGAGCATGTTCGAGCTCGCCAAGGGGTACGCGAGCGAGGGCATGACCGCGTACGTGCGGCTGCAGGAGCAGGAGTTCGCGATGGAGGGCGACGGCTACACCGCCACGCGCCATCAGACCGAGGTCGGCACCGGCTACTTCGACCAGGTGTCCAAGGCGATCACGGGCGGCATCTCGTCGACCCTTGCCCTGAAGGGAAGCACCGAGGAAGCGCAGTTCGATCACTGAGCCCGAGCGCCGCTAGCCTGTGACGGCACGCACCTCGAGTCGGAGGCGGAGATGGCGGGTCGGTTGGACGGGCGCACGGTGGTGGTCCTCCTGGGCGAGGGCTTCGAAGACCTCGAGTTCTGGGTCCCTGTGATGCGGCTCCGGGAGGAGGGCGCCGTGGTGACGGTGGCCGGCCTGCGCTCGAAGACGCCGGTGACGGGCAAGAACGGCCTCGTGACCGAGGCGGACGTGGCGATCGACGACGTCGACGCGGAGACGCTCGACGCCCTGCTGGTGCCCGGCGGGTGGGCGCCCGACAAGCTGCGGCGGTATCCGTCAGTGACCTCGCTCGTGAAGCGAACCCACGACCGAGGGGCGATCGTGGGTCTGATCTGTCACGCGGGGCTGGTCGGCATCTCGGCCGGGATCGTGGCCGGCGGACGCGCCACCGGGAGCCTCGGCATCAAGGACGACCTCGTGAACGCCGGCGCCGAGTGGGTGGATGAACCGGCGTTCCGGGACGGCCCGATCGTGTGGGGCCGGGTCGTCGAGGACATCCCGGACTTCTGCCGCGAGCTGGTGGCCGCGATCGAGTCGAACGGCGGCTGACCGGCGGCCGTTAGTCGGTGAGGCCCGGGCGGTGGTAGTCGGCCGCGTACGGCGGGACCGGGATGCCCGGGCGCAGCGCGGGATCGGGGACGGGCGCCTTCGCGATCACCGTCAAGGGGATGTTGCCCGCCCACACGTCGAGCGCGCCGTCGGGTGAGGCTGCGTCCTCCGGGGGACCGGCGCTGATCTTCGCGCTCGCCTCGGTGAGCGGCAGCGCGAGGATGCTCGTGGCCTTCAGCTCCTTGTCCGTCGGCGTCCGGCAGTCATCCCAGCGACCGGGAAGCACGTGCTCGCTGAAGGCGTGCAGGGCGGCGAGCTTCTCCTCGGGGTCGTCGACCGGGCGCGCCGAGCCCAGCACGACCACCGACCGGTAGTCGATCGAGTGCTCGAAGATCGACCGCGCTAGGACGATGCCGTCCAGCAAGGTGACGGTCACGCAGACCCGGATTCCATCGGCGACGGACTTCAGCGTGCGGCTTGCGGCGCTGCCGTGCACGTAGAGGAGGTCGCCGATCCGCGCGTGGAGGGTGGGGATCACGAACGGCTGCCCGTCGTGTACGAACCCCAGGTGGGCGACGAGGCCCGAGTCGAGGATCGCGTCGATCGTCGGGCGATCGTACGCGCCCAGTTCGGGGATCCGGCGGACGCGGGTTCGGACGGTGGGGGCTGCGGTGTCCGCGGTCTCTGACATCAGCGGACGGTAGCACGCGTGAGCGTCCGCGAACCCTCCCGTTCGATAGGCTCGATCCGTATGCATCCGCTGCGCGACACGATCCTCTGGGCCTCGGGTAACGCCACCCTTCGCCGGCGTCTCCCCCGCCTGTGGTTCGTGCGCAAGACCGTGAACAAGTTCATGCCGGGCGAGACGGCCGACGATGCGATCGCCGCCGCGCAGCGCCTCGGCGCCGACGGTATCCCGACAACCTTCACGGTCCTGGGCGAGAACGTCACCGATCTGAGCCAGGCCACCGCGGCGACCGGAGAGTATCTGCGGATGCTGGACCGGATCGCTGAGACCGGCGTCGACGGCGAGGTCTCCGTCAAGCTCACCCAGCTCGGGTTCGATCTGGATCCCGAGCACACCGCGATGCAGGTCACCCGGCTCGCGGAGCGCTCCAAGGAGCTCGGAAAGACGGTGTGGATCGACATCGAGTCGACCGGGTACGTCGACGGCACGCTGGACCTGTACGAGGGGCTCCTCAAGGACGGCCACGATGTCGGGCTCTGCATCCAGACCTACCTGAAGCGCACCTGGGACGACCTCCAGCGCCTGCTGCCGCACCGCCCCTCGATCCGCCTGGTGAAAGGCGCGTACAAGGAGTCCGCCGAGCACGTGTTCACCGGCAAGCGGTTGATCGACGAGGCGTACCTGCGGCTCGCGACGAACCTCGTGAACGATCCGGACGGCCGGGTGCGTCGTATCGTGCTCGGCACGCACGACGTCGACCTCGTCGCCCGGATCGAGCGCGAGCTGGGCGAGGGGGCCAAGCACCGGTTCGAGCTCGCGATGCTTTACGGGATCAGGACCGATGCGCAGGTGCGGTACGCGCGCGACGGCTACGCGATCCGCACCCTCATCTCGTACGGCGACTACTGGTACCCCTGGTTCATGCGGCGGATCGCGGAGAAGCCGGTCACGAACAGCCTCCTCGCGCTGCGGAACCTCGTATGACCACACGGTTGCGCGGAGCGATCGCCGCGAGCGTCACGCCATTGAAGGACGGTGGGCGCGGACTCGACACGATGGCGGTCACGCCGCTGACGGCGTTCCTCGCCGAGGGCGGCGTCGACGGCGTGCTCGCGTGCGGCACCACCGGGGAAGGAGTGCTGCTGAGCGTCGCGGAACGCCGGACCGTGACCGAGCTGTTCCTCGACACCCGTCCCGCCGGCTTCCAGGTCGCGGTCCATGCGGGCGCCCAGACCACCGCCGACACCGTGGCGCTCGCGGCGCACGCCGTCGAGGTGGGCGCCGACGCCGTGGCGGTGATCGCGCCGCCGTACTTCCCCCTGGATGAGGAGGAGCTGCTCCGGCACCTTCGGAGCGCCGCGAACGCCGCCGACCCGCTTGCGTTCTACGTGTACGAGTTCTCGGGCCGCAGCGGGTACGCGATCCCGCCGTCGGTGGTCGAGCGGGTGCGGTCCGACGCGCCCAACGTCGTCGGCATGAAGGTGTCCGACTCGCCGTTCGAGGCCGTGCGTCCGTACCTGGGGCTGGGGCTGGACGTGTTCATCGGGTCGGAGCCGCTCGCGCTCGAAGGCATGGCGGCCGGCGCGGTCGGGTGCGTGAGCGGACTGGCGACGGCCTTCCCCGAGATCACGGCTGCGCTCGTGCACGACCGCAGCGACGACGCGCACCGGCAGGTGGGGATGCTGCGGGACCGCCTCGCCGGGATCCCGTTCCACGCGGCGCTGAAGGAGGTGCTCGTGGCGCGCGACGTGCTGCTCCGCCCCGACGTGCGCCCGCCACTGCGGGGTCTCACCGACGAAGAGCGAACGAAGGTTCTCGGGCTCGCGGCGGAGCTCGGCGCGATCTGACCCGTCAGGCGAACGCCGGCCGGCGCCGTACGGCGCTGACCTGCCCTTTGGCGACGCCCCCGTTAGGCTGGGCCACGTGAGCGAGCCGGTCCCACCACCCACCGTTCGCGAGATCGCCGCGGTCGAGCGCCTCGAGGAGCGAGGCGCGAAGGAGATCCTCCGATCGATCTGGCCGCGGCTGCTCTTCCTCACCGTGGCGGCGATCATGCTCTACGTCTTGTGGCCGAGCCTGATCTCGGTCTTCCGCTCGTGGCCCGAGCTGCTGCGACTGAATCCCGCCTGGTACCCCGTGATGCTCGCACTGGAGGCGGCGAGCTTCGTCTGTGCCTGGGGACTGCAGCGGCTCGCCCTTCGAACGAACCGCTGGTTCGCGGTGGCCACCTCGCAGCTGGGCGGCAACGCGGTGAGCCGCCTCGTCCCGGGCGGGGCAGCGGCCGGCGGCGCCATGCAGTTCAAGATGCTCTCCGGCGCCGGGATCGACGCGGCGCGGGTGGGAGCCGGGCTCACGGTCGCGTCCCTGGTCAGCACCGGCGTGCTGTTCGCGCTCCCGATCATCTCGGTGCCGGCGGCGATCGCCGGGCGCCCGGTCCCCGCGGGGCTGGCCCAGGCGGCGTGGCTGGGCGGCGCGCTCTTCGCCGTGGGGTTCCTCGCCGGCTGGGTGCTCTACCGCCGGGAGGGGACCCTACGGACCGTGGCCCGAGGGGTCCAGTGGGTGCGCAACCGGCTCTTCAGATCGCGTGCCCCGCGCACCGACCTTCCCGACGTACTCGTGCGCGAGCGCAACGCGATCCACGATTCGTTCGAAGACGCCTGGTGGAAGGCGCTGCTGTTCGCCTCGGGGAACTGGCTCTTCGACTACCTCGCGCTCCTCGCAGCTCTCGCGGCCGCGGGGGCCCGACCACGGCCGACGCTGGTGCTCCTCGCGTACACGGCTTCGATGGTGCTCGCGATGATCCCGCTCACGCCGGGCGGGCTTGGGTTCGTGGAGGCCGGACTCACCGGGCTGCTCGCGGCGGCCGGGGTGAACGCGGGTCAGGCGGCGCTCGCTACCTTGACGTATCGCCTGGTCTCGTACTGGCTGCCGATGCCGCTGGGTGGGTTGGCGATCATCGCGCATCGGCGGCGATACGCGAGGCGCTCGGGGGGAGCGGTCGCTGACCGTTAGGTCGGCAACCCGGGCCACGTCTTGAGGGGCCGAAGGTCTCGAACTGCGCTGAAACCGAGCGCCGCTCAGCGTCCCGGCAGCGCGTACAGCAGCTCGCGGAGGTCGCCGATCACGGCGCCGTCCCAATCGTCGCGCTCCGGCGTCAACAGCTGGTCGTGGTCGAGCGAGCCATCGCGGATCAAGAAGGCCGTCATCCCCACCGCCGCGGCGCCCGTGAGCTCCCCGTACGCGCCGTCCCCGCAGTAGACACACGCCTGCGTCGCCACCCCGAGCCGTTCGCTCGCGGCTAGATAGATCGCGGGATCGGGTTTACGCAGGCGGACCTCGCTCGAGAAGACGGTCACGTCGACGAGCGGTGCCAAGGCATGCGTCCGCCATCGCGCCGGAGTGTCGGGGGCACACATGCTGACGAGGGCGATCGGGTACCCGCGTGCCCGGAGCTCGGTGAGCGTCTCGAGCGCGCCTTCCCGCGCATGGAACCGCCGCCCGTACATCGCCTCGCGGGCTTCAAGGGCTCGCGAGATCGTCCTGTCGTCCGCCTCGATACCCAACCTCTCGCGGATCGCGCGCAGGTTCGACGGCATGTCCGGGAAGCCACCGGTCTGCCGCGCAATCGCGGTGCGGTCCCATCCCGCCCGGTAGGCATCGCGATCGGCGCCGAGCGCATCGGCGGCCGCGTCGACCGTCCCGTAGAACTCTGCTTTCGTGTACTCGGGGGCCAGCGTGCCGAACAGATCGAAGACGACGGCCTCGAAGCAGCCGGTCACGCGGTGGGCCACTCGTGCTCGAGGATCGAGAAGACCACGAGATCGAGGTAGCCGTCGTGCACGCGCGCGGCGTCACGCAGGACGGCCTCGCGCACCATGCCGAGCCGCTCGGCGACCGCCTGGCTCCGCACGTTTCCGGTCGCCGCCTTCAGCGCCACCCGGTGCAGCCCAAACGCCCCGAAGGCCTCGTCGAGGAAGCGCCTGCAGCCGCGCGTCACGATCCCGCGTCCCTCGTGCGTGGCCCCGATCCAGTACCCGATCTCGCCCGAGTTCTCCCGGGTGTCCATCGAGAGCCCCATCGTGCCGACCAGGGATCCCTCGACCCAGATCCCGTTCGCCTCGGCATCGGACGCCGACGAACGGGCGCGTTCGATAAACGCGAGCGTGTCGACGGCCGAACGTGTGGTCGATTCCCAGGACATCCACGGCCGGAGCCGCTCGCGGTTCGCCTCGATCAGGTCGAGCAGCGGCCGGGCGTCGCCGGGGTCGAGGGTGCGGATCCAGACGCCCTCTCCGAGATCGAAGTCGATCCGGATCACGGGGACGCGGTGCCCGAGGCGTCGGCGGCGGTCCGCTTGCGTTCCTCGTCCTGCAGCGCGCGACGGAGGACCTTGCCGATCAGGGTCTCGGGGAGCGAGTCACGGAACTCGATGTCCTTGGGAACGCGATAGCCCGTGAGACCCTGCTCGGGGTCACGGCACCACGACGTGATCTCGTCGGCGGTCGCCCTCGCTCCCTCGCGGAGCACGATATACGCCTTCACGCGTTCGCCCGTCGTCTCGTCGGGCACACCTGCGACGGCGCATTTCAGGATCTTCGGGTGGTGATACAACACGGCCTCGACCTCGGTCGGGTAGACGTTGAATCCCGACACGAGGATCATGTCCTTGATGCGGTCGACGATCGTGAAGTAGCCATCGGGGGACATCACGGCCACGTCGCCGGTGTGCAGCCACCCGTTGCGGATCACCATGGCGCTTTCGTCGGGCCGGTTCCAGTAGCCGAGCATCACCTGCGGCCCCTGGATGCACATCTCGCCGCGCTCACCTTGGGGAACCACGCGGTCGGGTTCGTCGAGATCGGTGAGCTTCACATCGGTGTCGGGCAGCGGCATCCCGATGGAGCCCTCGCGCCGCTCTCCCGCCAACGGGTTGGCATGCGTGACGGGCGAGCACTCCGTGAGCCCATAGCCTTCAACGACCTTGGCGCCGCCGGTGATCTCCTCGAAGCGCTTCGCGACCGCCATCGGCAGCGGGGCAGCGCCGCTCACGCAGGCCTTGAGGGACGCCAGGTCGTGCTTGGGGGTGCGCGGATCCTCGTTCAGGGCGATGTACATGCGGGGCACGCCGGGGAACAGCGAGGGCTTCTCCTTCGAGAGTGCCTTGAGCGCCATGTCGATCTCGAAACGAGGGAGCAGCACCAGCTTGGCAGCCTTGGTCATCGAGAAGTTCATCGCGAGGGTTCCGAACGAGTGGAAGAACGGCAGGGAGCCGAGGATCCCGTCTTCCCCTTCTCTCACGACGGGGAACCACGCGGCCGCCTGCCGCGCGTTCGCGACGAGATTCATATGCGAGAGCATGGCGCCCTTCGACAGGCCCGTCGTGCCGCCGGTGTAGATCAGCGCGGCGCACTCGGCCTCGGGATCCTCGACGCGTGCCACCGGCGGGAGGGAGCCGGCCGACTTCATCGCGGTGCCCCACCAGCGCACCTCGTGGTCCGCCGGGATGAAGGGCAAGGGCGTCGCATGCTTCTTCGCGTCGGCCCTGAACTTGAGCGGCGCCAGCCACTTGATGGGCGCCTTCATGTAGTGGTTCAAGCGCACCGCGATGACCTCCTGCACGCCCGCGGCGTCCCGGATCCGCCCGAAGCGCAGGTACACCTGGTCGAGCACCACCATCACGCGCGCACCTGAATCCGTGATCTGATGCTCGAGCTCGCGCTCGGTGTACAAGGGGTTGTTACCCACCGCGATCGCGCCGATCCGCATGCAGGCGTACCAGGCGATCACGTACTCCGGGCAGTTCGGCAAGATCAACCCGACCCGGTCACCCGGTCGGACCCCCAGGCCGGCGAGCACGGCCGAGAACCGTTCGACCTCCTGCAACAGCCATGCGTAGGTAAGATGCCGTCCGAAGAATGCGAGCGCAGGCCGGTCCGGGAACCTCGCGGCCGCGTTCTCCAGCAGGGCGAATACCGACTCGCGCGGGTACGGCGCGAGGCTGGCGGGGATGTCAGGCGGATAGGTCGCGTGCCACGGGCGCTCCTCGGTCATACCCGCATCATCGCAGCGGGGTGCCGAGCACTCAACCCGAGCCGCACCGGAGCACTCTGCACACGATGCGTGGGCGGAGCCGCCATGAGAGGGAGCTGATGGCCGTCGCGATAGAACATCCAGAGCTTCGTCGGCGCGGGTTGTTCGTGCGCGGCATGCGGCTGGTCGTGGCGTACGTCAAGCTGCATCCGGCCCCGTTCGCGGTGTCTGTCTCGGGCGCCATCCTCTTCGCGGTCTCGTCCATCCTGCTGACCCAGTCGCTCGGGAGGGCGACCGACGACGTGCTCCGCCCGGCGTTCTCGGGACATCCCCGGAGCGGGGCCGTCTGGGGGGCGGTGACCGCGCTGATGGTGTTCGGGTGCCTTCGCGCGCTCGGCATCATGATCCGCCGGTACTACAGCGGGGTCGCAGGCGAGCGGGTGATGGCGACGCTCCGCACCCAGATATCGGACCGGTACCGCGATCTCGCGCTGCAGTTCCACCGCGAGACGCCGACCGGAGAGCTGCTGGCACACATGGAGGCCGACGTGAAAGCAGCCGTCGACGTCTTCTGGCCTGTGCCGTTCGCGATCGGTGTGCTCGCGCTCGTGCTGCTGGCGCTCGTCACGCTCGTGCGCACCGACGTCTGGCTGGCCTTGATCGGGCTCGTGATGTTCCCGGCGCTCGCGCTCATGAACCGCAGCTTCGCGCGCCGGATGGAGGGACCGGCTCGCAGCGCCCAGGAGGCGATCGGAGAGGTCTCGGCGGTCGCCCACGAATCGATCGACGGGGCGCTCGTTGTCAAGACCCTCGGCCGCGAGGACGCCGAAACGGCGAAGCTTCAAGAGCGGGCAAGCGCGCTGCGCGACCATCGGGTGACCGGTGGCTACGTCCGCGCCACCTTCGAGGCCGCCCTGGACTCGCTCCCCACCTTGGCGACCGCGTTGCTCCTCGCGGTCGGCGCCTCTCGTGTGTCCAGCGGGGCGGTGACGATCGGCGAGCTCACGGGCTTCGTCGCGCTATTCGGGCTTCTTTCGTGGCCGATGCGGTTCATCGGCTGGATCCTCGCCGAGCTACCCCGAGCGGTCGTCGGCTGGGATCGGCTGCAGTCCGTCTTCGAAGAGCAGGTGACGGTGACGCCGCCTGTCGATCCCACGCCACTTCCCGCGGGGCCACTCGGGGTGGAGGTCACCGCCGTACGGCGCCGTTACGACGAACAGCCGGTGCTCGACGGCGTGACCTTCGCGGTCGAGCCCTCCGAGTCCGTTGCCGTCGTCGGCCAGACGGGCGTCGGCAAGAGCACCCTGTCCCAGCTCCTGGTACGGCTCGCCGATCCCGACGCCGGCGCGGTCGCGATCGGCGGCGTCGACCTACGCCGGGTCGACCCCGGGTCGCTCCGAGCTTCGACCGCGATCGTGTTCCAAGAAAGCTTCCTGTTCTCGACGAACGTGCGGGAGAACATCGCCCTGGATACGGGGGCCACCGACGCCGAGGTCGAGGCCGCCGCGAAGATCGCTGCTGCCGACCGGTTCATCCAGGCGCTCCCCCATGGCTACGCGACCGTGGTCGGGGAGCGCGGCCACACCCTGTCGGGCGGGGAACGCCAGCGAGTCGCGCTCGCACGCGCGATCCTTCGGGCCCCGCGTGTGCTGATCCTGGACGACGCCACGTCGGCGGTGGACCCCTCGATCGAGGCCGACATCCTCGGGGCACTGCGGCGAGAGCTGCGGACGACCTTGCTCGTGGTGGCCTACCGCCTGTCCACGATCCGCCTCGCCGACCGCGTGATCTATCTCGAGCACGGGCGGGTCGCCGGGACCGGCAGCCACGACGAGCTCCTCGCCGCGGCGCCCGGCTACGGCGCGATCATCCGCGCGTACGAACGGGGTGAGCGATGAGCACGCTCGAGGAGCTGGCGGCCCGGAACATCGACGACGATCAGATCCCGGTGCCCGAGGAGCTGACGGGTGCCCTCGCCGTGCTGCGACGTGGGATCCGCGAGAGCCCCGAGCTCCGACGTGGACTCGGGTTCACGGTGATCGTCTCGCTCGGCGTCACCGTGACCTCGTTGGTCACCCCGGTGTTGATCCAGAACGTGTTCGACCACGGCTTCAACGGCGGGTTCAGGCCCGGCTACGTCTACTCGATCTGCGTCGCCGCCATCGCGCTCGTGGGGCTGGCGTTCGCCGCCGCTCGTTCAGCGGGACGGCGGCTGGTCCGCGCCGCGGAACAGGCCCTGATGGAGCTGCGGGTGCGGACGTTCGCGCACATCCACGACCTGTCGATCGCCGAGCAGTCGGACGAGAAGCGGGGGGTGTTCGTCGCGCGCGTGACCGCCGACGTCGACGCGCTCCAGCAGTTCATGGAGTGGGGCGGCATCGCGTGGATCATCTCGATCGCCCAGGTGATCGGAGCACTCGCGCTGATGCTGGGGTATGCCTGGCAGCTCGCCCTCGCGGTCGTCGTGCTGGTGATCCCGCTGCTGGTCGTGGTCGGCGCGCTCCAGGCCAAGCTCACGGCCGCGTTCAACGCGGCCCGCACCCGCGTGGGCGAGATGCTCTCGGAGGTCTCGGAATCGGTGATGGGCGCCGCGGTCGTCCGCGCGTACGGCCTCGAAGACCTCACCGACGAGCGAGTGAAGCGCGCGATCGACCAACGGTATCGGGCCGAGGTGCTCGCCCACTTCCGCGCCGCGACGCTCTGGCCGCTCTCGTCGGTGTTCTACGCGGTGGCGCTCTCGACCGTGATCGTGCTCGGCGCGACCTACGGTCCCGACTGGGGGCTCACGTTCGGCAAGGTCACCGCGTTCCTGTTCCTGGCCGACGTCTTCCTGCACGTGTTCACCGACCTGCCCGAGGTCTACTCCGAGACGCAGAACGCGATCGCGGGGTGGCGAAAGATCCTCGCGGTCTTGGACCTGCCGGTCGAGATCATTGAGCCCTCACCCGGGCGCACGCTCGAGCGGGGTGCCCTCACCGTGGAGGCCGACGACGTTCGTTACGCCTATCGAACCGGACCGGAGGTCCTGCACGGGATCTCGCTCTCGGTGTCGGCCGGCGGCCACGTGGCGATCGTGGGCGAGACCGGCTGCGGGAAGACCACCTTCGTCAAGCTGATGTCCCGGCTCGCTGACCCCGCGAGCGGCCGGATCCTGGTAGGCGGTATCGACCTGCGCGAGCTCGCGCCGGCGTCGCGGCGCGCGGCAGTGCGCATGGTGCCGCAGGACGGCTTCCTGTTCGCGACGACCGTCCGGGAGAACGTGCGGTTCGGCCGTGAGGGCGCGTCAGACCGCGACGTGATCACGGCGTTCGAGGAGCTGGGGCTCGGCGATTGGGTGATCGCGCTCCCCGATGGGTTCGACACCCTCGTCGGCGAGCGCGGTGAATCGCTGAGCGTCGGGGAGCGCCAGCTCGTCGCGCTCGCGCGGGCACAGATCGGCGACCCGGGACTCCTGATCCTCGACGAGGCGACCAGCGCGGTGGACCCCGCCACCGAGCAGCGCATCACCGAGGCACTCCGGCGGTTGGCGGCGGGCCGCACGACCGTGACGATCGCGCATCGTCTGTCCACGGCCGAAGCGGCCGACCACGTCTTCGTCTTCGACGCCGGAAGGCTCGTGGAACAGGGCACGCACGGCGAGCTCGTGGCGATGGGCGGCGTCTACGCGGGGCTCTACGAGAGCTGGCTCGGCAACACCCAGATCGACGCCTGAGCCGAACGAGCGGTCGGGTAACCTCCGGCCGTGAGTGACTTCATCGAAGATCTCCGAGCCGCGGCGGGCGCGGCGGCATTCCCGACCCTCGGCGCCCTGACCGTCCCCGGACTCATCGACTCGGTCTCCGTGCGTCGCGACGAGTGGGGCGTCCCCTACATCGAGGCCGGGCAGCTCGACGACCTCTGGTTCGCCCAGGGTTTCGTGACCGCGGGTGAACGGCTCTTCCAGCTCGACCTGCTGCTGCGCGCCGCGACAGGGCGGCTCAGCGAGGTGTTCGCCGAACGCACGCTCCCCGAGGATCGGTTCGCGCGTACGATCGGGCTGCACCGGGCCGGGGCGCGCGTGGCCGCCGGCTGGGACGAGACCGATCGCACGATGCACCGCCGGTTCCGCGAGGGTGTCGCCGCGTGGATCGCGCAGATGCCGAATCCTCCCGTCGAATACTCGCTCCTCGACCTGCGGCCCGAGCTCCCCCAGGACGAGGCAAGCTGGGCCGCGGCCTTCGCCTTCCTCGCCTGGAGCCTCTCGGGGAACTGGGATCAGGAGTTGCTGCGGGCGTGGATCCGGGAGCGCGCCGGCGACGACGCGGTGCGCACCCTGATGCCGCCGCTGCCGGCCGATCCTCCGGTCGTGGCCGCGGGCGCGCTCCACGGGGTGATCTTCGACGCGATGCCTCGCCACAAGGCGCAGGGCTCGAACGATTGGGTGGTAGGGCCGGGCCGCACCGCCACCGGCGGCGCCCTGCTCGCGAACGACCCGCATCTGCTCGCGCTCCAACCGGGCGCGTGGATCGAGCTGCATCTGTCGGCGCCGGGCTATCGGGCGCGCGGCGTCGCGCTGACCTTCTCTCCGGGGATCCTCCTGGGCACGACCGACCACCACGCGTGGGGCGTCACGAACGTCAGCGGGGATGTGCAGGACCTCTACGCAGAGCGCCTGAACGACGACCGCACCGCCGCCGAGTTCGACGGGGCGTGGGAGCCCCTGACGATCCACCGCGAGGCGATCGTCGTGCGAGGCGAGGACGAGCCCCACGTGCTGGAGGTCCGCGAGACCCGCCACGGCCCGATCCTCGACACCTTTCCGAGCGGGATCCTCGACGTGGAGCAGGTGGCGCTCCCGGCCGGCGAGACTTACGCACTCCGCTGGGCCGGGCAGGATGCCGGCATCCACCCGTCGCTCACCCTGCGCGCGGCGCAGGCAACAAGCTTCGAGACGTTCCGCGAGGCCGTGCTCGGCCTTGAATGCCCCGGCCAGAACGTCGTGTACGCCGACGTCGATGGCACGATCGGGTACGCCTGCACCGGGCGGTTCCCGGTCCGCCGAGCCGGAGACGGCACCGCACCCGTCCCGGGCTGGACCAGCGAGTACGGATGGGACGGGTGGATCCCCGCCGAGCAGCTCCCGTGGGCGAAGGATCCGGAGCGTGGGTTCCTGGCCACCGCCAACAACAGGATCCACGACGACGCATATCCCCATCTGATCGGCCACGATTTCCACACCCCGTTCCGAGCACGGCGGATCGTCGAGGTCCTCGGGGCGAACGATCGCTGCACGGTGGACGACATGGTCCGGCTGCAGCTCGATACGGTCTCGCTCCCCGCCCGGGATACGTTGCCGCTGCTGCTGCGCCTCCAGCCGATCACCGAAGCCCAGCGCGGCGTTCTTCACCTGCTCGAGGGGTGGGACGGCGACATGGCGGCCGGGTCCGCGCCGGCGGCGATCTTCACCGCCTGGTCGCGCCACATCGCCCGCCGGGCGCTCGAGCCCCGGCTCGGCGAGGACCTGTTCCGGCATTACCACGCGTGGCGCGAGCCGTTCCAGTGCCAGGCCCTGCCGGCGATGCTCCGTGAACCGGGAGGCTGGCTCGACGACGACCTCTTGCTCGCTGCGCTCGACGACGCGATCGCCGAGCTGGGCGAGTCGCACGGCTCCGACCCCGCAGCGTGGCGCTGGGGCGCGGTGCATCGGCTCCGGCTCGCCCATCCGCTCGCGTCGATCCCCGGTCTCGAACCCCTCTTCCTGGCCGCCGACGTCGAGCTGGGAGGCGACGAACAGACCGTCATGCAGGCAGGCTTCGACGGCCGGGACGGGTACCCGGCTGCGGTGATCCCCTCGTGGCGCGCGGTCTACGACCTCGCCGACCTGGATCGGAGCGTCGGCGTGCTGCCGGCCGGAATCAGCGGGAACCCCGCGAGCCCGCACTGGAACGATCAGACCGAGGGATGGCTCGCCGGCGTACCGCACCCGCTGCCGTTCACCGAGCGCGCGGTCGACGCCGCCACGGTGAGCGACCTGCGCCTGCTCGCCGGGTAACATCCTTCGCGATGCCGAAGTCAAAGGGTCGCACGAAGAAGAAGGAGCCGCGCAAGTACGGCGCCACACCTACGCCGAAGAAGCGCCACAAGACGAGTCCACGGTGGTACGGGGCTGCCGTGCTCACCGTCATGGGCCTGGGCGTTGCGTCGATCGTGCTGAACTACCTCGGCGTGCTCCCCGGCGGCACGTCGAACCTGTGGCTGTGGGTGGGACTGGGGTTGATCGCCCTCGGGTTCGTGGGCACCACGTTCTGGTACTAAAGATCACAGCACTGTGATTCCCCACAGGGTTGTCCACATCGTGGATAACCGCCCGGCATCAGCCGTGCAGCAACTGTGGATGAACTGTTGAAAACGGTTGCGCGCACGCGCGAGAGCGCGTCACGACTCGGACGGGCGCCGCACGACCTGCATCCGCTCGCCGCAGTGGCGCGGGACCTGAAGCTCCCCGAGCCGGGACACCTTGTATTCGGTGCCGCATTGCCCACACACGAGATAGACGTCGAGCGCATCGACATCCTCGGCTTCTTCGGGCGCAACGTCGGCGTCAGGATCGGGAGCGAGCGAACGGATCGACGCCATCCCGATCCGCCAGATCGCCAACCCGACCGCGATCGCCGTGACCATGAGGAGCCAGCGGGGCATACGCCCACCGTAACAGCCGCCCGGGGGACGGCCTCGTGAGCGCGGGTCGGCCTAGATCACGCCCTGCGCAAGCATCGCGTCGGCCACCCGGGTGAACCCGGCGATGTTCGCCCCGTGGAAGTAGCTCCCCGG
>JBDTNY010000031.1:0-15480 GCA_039933515.1 Actinomycetota bacterium | reverse complement strand
AGCACATCGGCATCCGGCCCGGTGCTATAAGCCTTCCAGAGCGGCCGTCCGGTGGAGCGTGGAGCGGTGCTCCGCGTGTACGAGTGGAAAGACTACCTCGCGCACGATGTGTTGCGATCGTTCGAGCGGCGGTTCCGTGACGATGACGTGACCGTGCAGGTCGACAGCTTCACCCACGTCGACGAGGCGGTGGCGGTGCTCGCCGATCCGGTAACGGACTACGACATCTTCTTTCCCACCGTGGACGTGCTCGACGGGCTGATCGCCGATCGCTTGCTGCGTCCTCTCGACCACGGACAGCTCCCGAACCTCGGCAACCTCTGGCCGTCGTTCCGTTCGCAGGACGGTCCGTTCTACGACCCTGGCGCGCGCTACACCGTGCCGTACACCGTGTACTCCAGCGGGATCGGCTGGCGCCACGACCGCGTGGCGCCCGCCGACGCGCCCGATGCGCTCTCCCAGCCCTTCGACGTCTTCTGGAACCCTCGGTACCGAGGGGCGGTCGGGATGTACGACGACTACCGCGAGGCGCTGTCGCTCGCCTTGCAGCGGCGCGGCATCGTCGACGTGCGCGCCGCCACCGACGACGAGCTCTCGGCCGCTGCCGGCGACCTGGCGACCGCGGTCCGCGACGTGGGGATCGAGTTCACGGCCGACGGCGCGTGGGATGGGCTTCCGAGCGGGGAGTTCTCGATCCATCAGGCGTGGTCGGGCGACATCCTGACGGCCCGC
The DNA here is from genome assembly GCA_039933515.1 of Actinomycetota bacterium. Lineage (GTDB taxonomy): Bacteria > Actinomycetota > UBA4738 > UBA4738 > HRBIN12 > JAOUEA01. The sequence continues at coordinate 14,748 of JBDTNY010000031.1, read as the reverse complement.
AGGTACGCCGAGGAGGAGGGCTACCCGGAGCGTGTGGAGCTCCTCCGGTACTGGTCGCCACCGACCGGCAAGGTCGTCGGGTGCGACCTGATGGCGATCTGCGCCAGGGGCCGCAACCCCGACCTTGCACACGCGTTCATCGACCACCTGTTGCAGGTCGACGTCGGCATGGCGAACTTCACGTGGAACGGCTACCAGCCCCCGCTCACGGCGCTCACCCGCGAACGATTCGACGACCCGTCGTTCGAGTGGCGGGACGCGGTGCCGCCGAAGCTGCGCACGACGATCCTGTCTGAGTCGGACTTCACGGGCGGTCAGATGTTGGTGGGGTTCGGGCCGAGCGAAGGCGCACGCTGGCTCGCTCAGTGGAACCGCGTCGTCGGCGACGCCTGAGGATCGCCCGTGCGCTCGGGAAGCCAGCCTCCGTCCACATCGAACGCATCGAAGGCCGCCACGAACTCCCCAGTTTGGGCGTCGACCACCTGGACGAGGATGTTGTCTGGCGTGCAGCCGTCTTCCTCGCCGGCGCGGCTCGGAGACACGAAGTCCCCTTTGGCGGTGAAGTAGCAGAGATCGTGGGTGAGGTACACCCAGGCCGGCCCCCACTCGATCCCGTCGCGATCGTTGCGCACGACCGCGTAGGTGAGCGAGACGTCGAGACCGCGCTCGGAGCCGAGGAGCGCTCGGTAGGCGGCCTCCGGCTCGACCCGTGGCATGCCGTCGGCCGGGGTGAGCACGTACCCGAAGGTCCCCGGGATCGTCTGCAGTCGCGCCTGATGGAACATCGCGAACGGATCCGCGCGATGCCGGGCGACCACCCACGCCCCGGTGCCCGCGACCGCGATCGAGAGCGCCGCGACGACGAGGAGCGCTCGGCGGCGTGAACGGATCTGCGCGAGGTTCATCGACGCGGAGCCTATCCCCGCCGCAACCCCTGCGGGGTTCTCAAGGAGGTGGCGTAGGCGTAGCGTGCTACCTGCCCGCCTATCCTGCCCGAGGGAAGGAGACGTTGATGTACGGCACCGTCGCACGCACGCGCGTCAAACCGGAGCACCGCGAGGACCTCCGCAAGCTCATGGAGCGTCAGAAGTACGACGAGGTGCCCGGCTACGTGACCTCGTACACGCTGTTCGAGAACGACAGCGACGTGGCGTGGCTGGTCGCGATCTTCGAGGACCGGGAGTCCTACGATCGCAACGCGGACGATCCCGCACAGAACGAGCGATACGTCGAGTACCGGGCCCTCATGGAGGACGAACCGGAGTGGCACGACGGGGAGATCGAACGGGCCTAGCGCTGTGGCGTCGAGGAAGGCCCCGGCCACAGGCCGGGGCCTTCGTCGTGCCGGGAGCGGCGCGATAGGCTGCGCGCGTTCGCGTTCGAGTCCGACTTCGAGGAGAACCGCTGAGATGGCCGATGCTCTGCAGAACTACATTGACGGCTCGTGGGTGGACGCGCTCGACGGCGGGCGGTTCGAGGTCTTCGACCCCTCGACCGGCGGGGTGATCGCAACCGCGCCCGATTCCCAGCCCGCAGACGTGGAGCGCGCGGTCGCAGCCGCCCGCCGCACCTTCGACGAGGGGACGTGGTGGCCGAAGACGCCGGCGCGCGAGCGGGGCAGGATCTTGCTGCGCGCCGCCGACATCGTGCGCCGCGAGCGGGACCGGCTCGCCGCGATGGAGTCGCTCGACGCGGGCAAGCCGATCTCCGAGGCGGGCGCCGATATCGACGAGGTCGCCTTCATGTTCGAGTACTACGGAGGCTGGGCGACGAAGATCGCGGGGGAGAGCCAGCATCTCGACGCCGACGCGATGTTCATGGTGTGGAAGGAGCCGGTCGGCGTTGCCGTCGGGATCACGCCGTGGAACTACCCGATGATGATGGCCGCGCAGAAGGTGGCGCCGGCGATCGCGGCCGGCTGCACGTTCATCCTGAAGCCGCCTGAACAGACCCCACTGACGTGCCTGGAGATCCCGAGGATCCTCGAAGAGGCCGGTCTCCCGCCGGGCGTCCTCAACGTCCTCACGGGCTTCGGCGAGACGGCGGGCGCGCCACTCACGATCCATCTCGGCGTGGACAAGGTCGGCTTCACCGGATCCAAAGAGGTCGGCAAGGTCATCATGCGGAGCGGAGCGGACACGTTGAAGCGAGTGACGCTCGAGCTCGGGGGGAAGTCGCCGAACATCGTGTTCGCCGACGCCGACTTCGCGACCGCGATCACGGGCTCGGCCAACGGCGTGTTCTGGAATCAAGGTGAGATCTGCTCGGCCGGCACCAGGGTCTTCGTCGATCGCACGATCTACGACGACGCGGTTAACGCGCTGGTCGAACACGCCGCTGCCGTCAGGGTGGGCGACCCGCAAAACGTGACCACCACGATGGGGCCGCTGATCTCGAAGGAGCAGCAGGAGCGGGTCACGAGCTATCTCGAGATCGGTGCGAGCGAGGCGCGGCTCGCGGGCCAGGGCGTCACGCCCACCGATCCCCGGCTCGAAGGCGGGTATTTCGTGGCCCCTACCGTCTTCGCCGACGTCGACAACTCGGCGCGCATCGCTCGCGAGGAGATCTTCGGGCCGGTGATGTCGGTGATCCCGTTCGGAAGCGTCGAGGACGTCGTCGAGATGGCCAACGACAATGAGTACGGGTTGGCGGCAGCGATCTGGACCAACGACCTCACGAAGGCGATGCGCACCGCGCGCGCAATCCGGGCGGGGATCGTGTGGATCAACGACACGCAGCCGGCGCCGACGGAGATGCCGTGGGGCGGGTACAAGCAGTCGGGCGTCGGGCGCGAGCTGGGCAAGCACGGCCTCGACGATTTCCTGGAGGAGAAGGCCGTCTACTTGAACCTGTCGGGCTAGCGGGACCGCGGCGTGTCACGCCGGTCGGGGCGCCCCCGAGGGGCCAACAGACCGGCGACGATGATCCCCGCCGTCGCGACGACGGTCACGCTCATCGCGGCCCGCAGGTCGAAGGTCTGCGCGATGTACCCCAGGAGCGGGGGGCTCCAGACGAACCCCGTATACCCCACCGTGGTGACCGCGGCGATCGCGTGGGCGGGGTCCTCGTCGATGTCCTCGGTCAGCGAGAACCCCGCCGGCGCGGCCGCGCTGATCATGAAGCCGAGGAGCAGGAACGCCGCGCCGACCACGACGGCGCTGTCCGTGGTCACGGCCGCGGTCCCGCCGACGGCCGACCCAACCCCCGCGATCAGGATCGTGGTTCTAGGCCCCAACCCGTAGAGCACCCGGCCGGCGAACAACCGACCGAGGAAGATCGCGCTCGAGAACGCGACGAACACGACCGCCGTCATTCCCGCCGAGGCGCCGAGCTGGTTGCGTAGGTACAGACCCGACCACGTGTCCATCGACCCCTCGACGAGGAAGGCGAACAGCACGCAGATCGCCGGCACCCAGAGCGCGGGTGTCCGGCCCAGCGCGGAGATCGAGAACGAGGTCGCCTTACCCTTGGGCCCGTGCTCGCGCGGCGCGGTTCGCAGGTTCCACATCGCGGTCAGGAACAGCGCGACCGTCGCGAACAGCAGGCCCAGCCTGAAGTCGAGACCGGCCATGCGCAAGAGCCCTGCAGCGGTGGCACCAGTGATCCCGCCCAAGGCGTACGACGCGTGCAGCCACTGGAGCACGGGTCGTCTCGTGGCGACTTCCACTCGCTGGGCAGCCACGTTCAGGTACACGTCGATCAGCCCGTTGCCCAACCCGACGAGCAGGAAGCCCACGACGATCCCCGATGTGGGCAGATAGCCGATCGCGAAGGACCCCACGCCGAGCGACACGAGCGAGATCGGAACGCTGAACGACAATGGGAGCGGCTGCAGGAGGGGCGCGACAAGCAGCATCACCAGCACCGCACTCACGGACAGCATCGCGTAGAGGAATCCGAGGCGGCTCTCCGTGATCGCATGGAAGCGTTGGAGGTCGAAGACGAGGATCACCCAGACGCCCCAGTACTGCCCGAACGCCCAATAGCCCGCCAGGAGAGGCAGCGTCGCCCGCGACGAGATGCTGCCGGTCTCGGGAGCTACCTCCGGTCGCAGGGGCAGCCGGAGCTCATCCATCGCGGCATCATGCCACGAGGAGTTCCCCGGAGCGTGGACCGCTTGACCCGGTCCAGGCACCATGGGCTAGACTCCGCGCACCATGGCTGGCGGACAGGTCCAACTCGTCGATCTCGTGAAACGTTTCGGGGACTTCACGGCCGTTGCCGGGGTGAATCTAGAGATGCCCGAGGGTGAGTTCTTCTCGCTTCTCGGTCCCTCGGGGTGCGGCAAGACCACGTCGCTGCGGATGATCGCGGGCTTCGAGCGGCCCTCCGAGGGGCAGATCCTGCTCGACGGGGTCGACATGGCGCAGACCCCACCGCACAAGCGGAACGTGAACACCGTCTTCCAGAACTACGCGCTCTTCCCGCACCTCACGGTCGAGGAGAACGTGGCGTTCGGGCTGAAATACAAGCGGGCGACCAAGCAGGAGATGAAGACGCGCGTGGGCGAGTCTCTCGAGCTCGTGGCACTGACGGGCTTCGGTCACCGCAGGCCGTCCCAGCTCTCGGGCGGCCAGCAACAGCGTGTGGCGCTCGCCCGCGCCCTGATCTTGAATCCCGCGGTCCTGCTGCTAGACGAGCCGCTCGGCGCGCTCGACGCGAAGCTCCGCAAGCGTCTCCAGATCGAGCTGAAGGCCCTCCAAGAGGAGGTCGGCATCACGTTCATCTACGTGACGCACGACCAGGAGGAGGCGCTCACGATGAGCGACCGGATCGCGGTGATGTCGCAGGGTCGCGTCGAGCAGGTCGGTCCTCCCAAAGAGATCTACGAGGAGCCGGCGACCGCGTACGTGGCCGACTTCCTGGGCGTATCCAACCTGATGGACGCCACCGCCTCCGGCTCGGGCGACGGCGGCTGCAAGGTATCCATCGGCGAGTTCGACCTGGTGGCCGGCCAGGGCGAGGGCGACACCGTCGGTGCTGCGAAGGTCACGATCCGGCCCGAACGCGTCGAGCTGCTCCCGCAGGGCACGACCGGCGAGAACCATGTGCCGGCGATCGTCGAACGCGTCGTCTACGTGGGCTCCGTGCTGCAGGTGATCCTGCACCTGGCCGCCGGCCAGACGATCCAGTCATGGCAGCAGAACGAGGGCGATGCCCTGCCCTTCGCGTCGGGAGCCTCCGTCACGGCGCATTTCCCTCGCGAAGCGCTCCGCGTGCTGCCCGATGCCGGGACCCCGGTGATCGCGAGCGGCGAGCTCGAAGAGGACTGACTCGCACCACGAGCCCGCGTCGCGGGTCCTCGTTCGCGCTATAGCTGGGTGAAGCTCGCCATGTCGCCGGCGTCGCCGGTGCCTCGCGCGAACCGCCGGTACACCAGGTAGCCGACGATGATCATGGCGAGCGTCGCCATGAGCATGACGGTGGCCGCCGCGTTCACCGCCGGGGTCGGCGACGACCTCGCCGCGGAGTAGATCTTCACGGAAAGCGGCTCGCTGTTCGCCGGGCCCGACAGATATCGCACGATCACGAAGTCGTCCACCGAGTCCGCGAAGACCACGGCCACGCTCGCGAGGATCGCCGGCGACAGGAGCGGGAGCAGCACGCGCCTGATCGACTGCCCCGGTTTGGCCCCCAGGTCCATGGCGGCCTCCTCGTACTCGGGCCCGATCGAGAGCAATCGTGCCCGCACGATGATGACGGGATAGGACATCTGGAACGTCGCCAGGCCCAGGAGCTGTGCCGTCGTGCCGAGTGGCACGAGGTTCTTGAACAGGTTCGTGAACAGCAGGAAGAGCGAGACGCCGAGGATCATCTCGGGGACCACGAAGGACAGCAGCATCATGAAGTTCGCGGGCCGGGCAGGCCGTCCGTGCCACCGGTCGATGCCGATCGCGAAGGCGGTGCCGATCGGGACCGCGATCAAGACGGTCAGGAACGACAGCCTGAAAGTCTGGAGCATCGCGGCCCGCAAGGTGGGGTCGTGGAACAGCGAATCGAACGGGTCGCCGTTCCACCAACGCAGGGAGGCGCCCTGCCAGGTGCTTCGCGAACGTCCCGAGTTGAACGAGAAGACCACGGCGATCGCGACCGGGATCAGCGACCACAGCAGGTAGCCGATCGTGATCGCCTGGAGGAAACGCGGCCGCCGCCACGGGTTCTTCCGCCAGCCTCGGATGCGGGACGCGGTCGACGAGGCCGGGGTAGGCGGCACCAGCGTGGCCGAGCTCATGCGCTCTCCGCAGCGCGACGCGTCTCGCGCAGGTAATAGAGCATCGGGGCGATCACGATGACCATCAAGATCAACACCAACGACCCCGCCTCAGGCCCTTGGCCGGCCTGATACACCGAGGTGTCGATCAGGTTGCCGAACATCGACGTCTGCTGTGTCCCCAGCAGGTTGCTCGTGTAGTAGTCCCCGAACATCGGCAGCGCCACGATCACAAGACCCGCGAGGATCGCGGGCTTCGAGAGCGGAAGCGTCACCCGCCGGAACGTCTGCGACGGGCTCGCCCCGAGGTCACGCCCGGCCTCGAGCATGCTCGCCTCGATCCGGTCGAGCGAGCCGTAGAGCGGCAAGATCATGAACGGGATATAGCCGTAGACGAGCCCGAGGATCACCGTGACGGGCTTGCCCGAGAGCCAGAGGACGGGCGAGCTCACCAGATGGAGCGCCCCGAGGGCGTCGTTGACGTAGCCGTCGGGCTGCAGGAGCGACTGCCACGCATAGATCCGCATCAAGTAGCTGATCCAGAAGGGCGCCACCAACAGCACCAGGACGAGCACGCGGTGCTTGCCCGCGAACCGAGCCGCGTAGTACGCGACGGCATAGCCGATCACCAAGCAGATGAAGCTCGCCGCGAACACGTAGGTGAACGTCCTGATCAACGCCGGTTGGTAGATCGCCGGCGACACGTAGAGCTTCTCGAGCGTCGTGCTGAAGGTCGCGAAGTTCCAGTACCACGGCTGGTACACGGGCAGCGGCGTCCGGAAGAAGGGCTCGACCGTGCCGAACGCGACCGAAAGCACCGTGTAGAAGGGCAGGACGAACAGGAGCACGAGCCAGAGCGTTCCGGGTCCGGTGAACGAGGGCCAGTACCACCGCGGGTACCACGCCCCGGAACGCTGGTCGGCGTCCCCTCTCCAGCCCCGTCTGCGTTTCGTTCCCGGCGGCGAGGTGGTCTCCACCCCGGCTAGCCGCCGCCCGCCTGGATCTCGTTCCAGGCGTTCAGCCACAGCTGGTCGACCTCGGGCGTGAGCTCGCCCGGGACCAGGCCCTTCGTGAACATCTCCTCGGTCACGACCGCCTTCTCGAGGTCCGGCGGCACGACCTTGTCGGAGATGAGCTTCGAAGGGTTGATCGAGGTGAAGGGTGGCTGGTAGCCGTTCCAGTCGGCGAAGTTCTGATAGCCGTGGGTCGCATCCAGGAAGAAGTTCAGGAACTCGTGCGCGAGCCGCGGGCTCTGGGCCGTGGTCGGGATCACGATCGTGTCGTTGCTGATCAGGCCGACCTTGTCGTCGGGGAACCAGAACCCCAGCACGTCTTCCGGGGTGCCCTTCGGCAGGTACCACTTCGCGCCGACGATGTCGCCGGACCACGATTGCGAAACGGTGAACTCGCCTTCGGGAAGCTTGGCGAAGGTGCCGTTGATCGTCAGGCGACCGTTGTAGTCGTTCAAGATCTCGAGGACCGAGTCCTTCGCCGCGTCGATCGACGTTTGATCCCCCGTGTTCGGATCCATGTTGCCGAGGCGGACCAGGGCCATGCCGAGGGCGTCACGGTACGAGTCGTAGTAGCTGATCGCGCCCGAGTAGTCGGGGTTCCACAGGAGGTCGTAGCCCTGCTCCGCCGCGGAGGCGTCGTCGACACGGTCGCGGCGGTACGCGACGCCGGTCGTGTAGATCGTGTACGGCACGGTGTACTGCCAACCCACGTCGTAGAAGGGGCCGGGGTCGGAGAACGACGGCCAGACGTTGCTCTCCATGTTCGGGATCAGCTCGTGCGTCAGCGGGAGCAGCAGGTCCTTCTCGACGAGGCGTGAGATGTAGTCGATGGTCGGGAAGAAGACGTCGGGCTTGACCTGGCCCGACACGAGCTTCTGGATGCCCTCCTCCATGTTGTTGAAGGTCGTCCACTCGACCGAGACCCCGTACTCGTCCTCGAAGTCCTTGATGACCTTCTTGTACATGTAGGAATCCCAGTTGTAGACCTGGAGGGTGGCGCCTTCCTCGATCGGGGTGTCCGCCGCGATCGAGTCGCCCCTGAGGGGCAGCGTGACCGGAGTTTCCGGCCGGGCAATCTGGCGCTCCCCGCCTCCGCTCGAGCCGCCGTCGGTCGTGGTGGTGCCGGGCTTGCTGCATGCGGCGAGGATCGCGGCCATCGAGGGCAGCGCGATCGCGGCCCCTCCGGCGCCCCGCATGAACTGCCGTCGGCTCCAGCGATCGTCCATCGGGTGCCTGCTCATGCCCGTTCCTCCCTTTCGATCGCGCCCTGGCCTGAGCGAGGGTTCAACTTCGATGGGGCTGAGTACCATAGGCGGCCCGCACTATGCAAGCAGAAGGTTCTTATCCCCCGAACTGACTAGTCCGAAAGGCCGCCTTCATCGATGGATACGCGCGCGAGGGTCATCGTGGTTGGGGCCGGGCTCTCCGGGCTCTCGGCCGCCCTGGGTCTCCAGGAGGCGGGGGTGGGTGTCACGGTGCTGGAGGCGCGCGAGCGGGTGGGCGGCCGGGTGTGGTCCACGACACTCGCCAACGGCGCGCTCGTCGAGCTCGGTGCGGAGTGGATCCAGGCGGGCGACGACGCGGTGCACGAGCTGGCGGGTCGCTTCGGCATCCCGCTGGTCGAGACGCGCGCCGACTACCGCCGCCGGGAACCTTGGGGCCGCGACGCGGCGCCCCTCGACGCACAGGATGCGTTCTTGGAGGCCGCCGCTCTGGCGCGGGCCTCGATGACGCCGGAAGCGATCGCCGCCGGGACGCTGGGCGGGTTCCTGGCTCGCGTACCCGGCGACGAGGCCGCCCGGCGGATCGTGGCCCACCGGCTCGCGGGGACCTGCGCGCAGGATCTCGACCGCGTGGCGCTGCGGGCGACCGACGGAGAGCGCGCGTTCGTCGCCGAGCGCGGGGGACGGTTCTTCCGGATGGGACCGGGGAACCAGATGCTGGCGGCAGCGATCGCCCGTGAGCTCGACGATCTGCGACTCGGCGCTTCGGTGAGCACGGTCGAACACGACGCCGACGGGGTGCGGGTGCACGTCGGCTCCGCCGAGGAGCGCGCCGACGCCGTCGTGGTGGCGGTGCCCGCGCCGATCGCGGCCCGGCTCCCGTTCGTTCCCGCGCTGCCCGACGTGCTCGCCAGCGCGCTCAGCGAGCTCCCGATGGGGGTGGCCTCGAAGTTCGCGGTCGCCACGAAGCGACGTCCCACGATCCGATCGCGGCAGTCCGATGTCACGTCGATGTGGTGCTGGGTCGCCGACGGCGATGACGGCCCCCGCCGGTGCGTGGCTTCGTTCGCAGGGTCGCCCGCGGCGCAGTCCGCCCTCGGGATCGACCGCGGTCTCGTGGGGCCCTGGCTCGATGCGGTTGCGGCCATGAACCCCGATCTCACGTTCGAGGGCGAGCCGGTGATGTACGCGTGGGCGGACGACCCCTTCACGCTGGGCTCCTACGCCGCCTTCGACAACCGATCGTGGGACCGTCACGCGCGGTTCGCGGAGCCCGTTGGACGGCTCGCCTTCGCCGGCGAGCACACGGCGGGACCCGATCACCACGGCACGATGAACGGAGCCCTGCTGAGCGGGCGCCGTGCCGCGACGCAGGTGCTCGAGCGGCTCCGATGACCTCGAGGCCGTCGGCGGTCGTATGGGACCTCGGCGCGGTCGTCATCGACTGGGACCCGCGGCACCTCTACCGGAGGCTGCTGCCCGACGACGCCGCAGTGGAGTCGTTCCTGGGCGAGGTGTGCACGCCCGCATGGCACCACCGTCACGACGAGGGCCGCCCGATGACCGAGGGGGTCTCGGAGCTGATCGCGGCCTTCCCCGACCGTGCCGGCCTGATCCGCGCGTACCTCGAGCGGTGGGACGAGATGTTCGCGGGGGTCATCGAGGGGAGCGTGTCGCTGATCGAGGAGCTGGCGATCGCGGGCGTCCCGCAGTACGGGCTCACGAACTGGCCGGGCGAGATGTTCCCCCGGGCGCGCGAGCGGTTCCCCGTGCTCGCCCATCTCCGCGGCGTGGTGGTGTCGGGCGAGGAAGGTGTCGCCAAGCCGTCGCCCGAGGTCTTCCGGCGGCTCCTCGAGCGGTTCGGACTCACGGCATCGGCCTGTCTGTTCGTCGACGACTTCGCGCGCAACGTGGAGGCCGCCGCCGCGCTGGGGTTCGCGGTCGAGCGCTTCACGACACCCGAAGCGTTCCGTGCTCGACTCGAGCGTGAGGGTCTCCTCGATGGGGAGCCCCGGTGGGTTGCTAGGCTCCGGACACCTCTCGCCGCACCGGCGATCGATCAAGGGAAGAGGGATACCAGTGAGTGAGTCGAACCCCGCAACCGAGCCCGTCGTGCTGGTCGAAGACATCGGTCCGGTCCGTCGGTTGACGATGAACCGCGGGAGGGCATTGAACGCGCTGAACGGGGCGCTCATCGAGGGACTTTCGACGGCGATCAAGGCCGCCGGGGACGACGACACGGTGTCAGTCGTGATCCTGCGAGGCGCCGGGCGTGCGTTCTGCGCGGGGTACGACCTGAACGAGGACGCCGAGGGCGGCGAGCACGACGAGCGGCACTGGCACGACGAGCTGACGGCGTCGACCGCGCGCATGCTCGAGTTCACAGACTGCCCGAAGCCGACGATCGCGCAGGTCCACTCCTATTGCCTCGCCGGTGGCACCGACCTGATGCTCGCCTGCGACCTGGCAGTCGCGTCCGACGACGCCTTCTTCGGCTACGTCGACATCCGCTTCGGCTCGGGCGTGGTCTCGATGTTCCTCCCGTGGGTCGTGGGCGTCCGCAAGGCCAAGGAGCTCCTGTTCACCGGCGATGACCGCGTCCCCGCCGACGAGGCATTGCGGATCGGCATGGTGAACCGGGTGGTGCCGCGCGACCAGCTGGACGACGCCACGCTCACGCTCGCGAACGAGATCGCGAAGAACGAACCATTCGTGATCCAGGCGACCAAGCGTGCTCTGAATCAGGCGTGGGACGTCGCGGGCTTCCGCGCCGCACTCGCCGCCAACACCGACGTCGACGTGATGATCGAGACCGCGAACCTGCCGGCGCGGGATGCCTTCCGCTCGATCACGAACGATCAAGGCCTGAAGGCGGCGATCGCCTGGCGCGACGAGCAGTTCCGGGGGCCTGCGTGAGCCGGCGCCGCGACCTGCGGCCCCTGCTAGCACCACGGTCGATCGCCATCGTCGGGGCGTCGGAGTCCCCGGACTCGTGGGCGCCCGAGATCGAGCGGTCCCTCCGCCACCTGGGCTACGAGGGGGAGCTGTATCCGATCAATCCGAAATACGACGAAGTGTGGGGCCGCCCCTGCCTGAAGGCGATCAGCCAGCTACCGCGCGGTGTCGACCTCGTGGTGTTCGTGGTACCCGCCCGCGTGGTCGTGCGCATGATCGACGACTGCGGCGCCGTCGGCGTGAAGGGCATCATGGTGGTCTCCTCCGGGTTCGCCGAGGCCGGTGAAGAGGGCCGTGCCCTGCAGGACGAGCTGCGTCTGGGTGCCGAGCGTACCGGCATCCCGGTGCTCGGGCCCAACGTCGAGGGCTTCGTGAACTACGTCGACCGCGTCGCCCCGTACGGGACGACACCGCCACCGCATCCGCTGCCAGGATCGATCAGCGTGATCTCGCAGTCGGGCACCGTGGCGTGGGCGATGAACCAGCTCGCCTCTGACCGCGGCGTGGGGCTGCGGATCATCCTGGGGGTCGGGAACGAGGCGGTGCTCGGGTTGGGCGACCTGTTCGAATGGGCGGCCGACGACCCGCGCACGAAGGTCGTGACGAGCTATATCGAGACGATGCGCGACGTCGAGCGGATCGGCGAGGGCCTCGATGCGCTGCGTAGGGCGAAGAAGCCCGTGTTGATCTGCGCGCCCGAAGGGCGCAGCGAGGCCGCGCGACGCTCGATCGTGGCGCACACCGGCGCGCTCGCCGGGAACACGGGTCTGCGCGATGCGTGGCTCAAAGGCCGGGGCGTGGTCCTCGTCGACGACCCGGTCACGATGTTCGAGGCGGCCCTGCTGCTCTCGCACGCCAAGAAGGTCCGCACGCCAGGGGTGGCCGCGGCCCTGCAGTCCGGCGGCGCGTGCACGCTGTTCGCCGAGGCGGCAGGCGGTGCCGGGCTGACGCTCCCCGAGTTCGCTCCCTCGACGAAGCGGACGCTCGAGAAGGTGCTCCCGCACTTCGCCTCGCAGAACAATCCGCTCGACGTGACGGGGCAGGCCGCGGTCGAGACCGACATGTACTGCGACGCCCTCCAGGCGCTGGCCGCCGACCCGCGCGTCGGCCTGATCGCGTTCGACGCCTTCCCACCAAGGATCGCGGGTGAGACCCCGTGGGCCGACCCGGTGCTGAAGAAGGCCGTTGAGCTCCAGAAAGCCACCCGCGTGGTGTTCGCGAGCGTCTCGATGAGTCCCCTCGCCTATATCCCGGAGGCCACGGCGTTCACGCGCCGATGGAAGCAGCTGCCGTTCCTACAGGGCCACCGGGCGGCGAGCGGCGCGATCCAGGCGCTGATCCGGTTCCAAGGCTCCCACGCTCGGGCGGTCGCATCGATCGCGCCGCACCCCAACCGTGCCAAGGCGATACGGGTGCTGAAGGGATTGTCAGGACCGGTCGACGAGGTGACCGGCGCGAAGCTCCTCGAGCTCTACGGGGTGCGACGTCCGAAGGAGACGGCCGTCGCCGAGCCCGAGCAAGCGGCGGCGTTCGCGCGCACTGTCGGCTTCCCGGTGGCGGTGAAGGCGCTCGCGCCGGAGCTCCCGCACAAGGCGAAGCTCGGCGGGGTGCGGCTCGGGCTCACGAACCCGACCGACGTCGAGGTGGCGGCGGCCGAGGTGCTCGAGGCAGCGCGCCGCGCCGGGGCGGCGGCCCCCAAGGTCCTGGTTCAGCAGATGGTGTCGGGCAGCGAGGTGCTCGTGGGCGCGCTGGTCGACGACCGCTTCGGCGCGATGATCACCGTGCGTCCCGGCGGAGCGCTCGCCGAGGCCGGCGAGGCGGTGTTCGTACAGTGTCCGCTCACCCCAGCGCAGACCCTCGACTACCTCACCGAGCAGGCGGCACACTGCGGGCTCGATCCTCATCACCATCATCTGAGAGCGGCCGCACGGGCGGTCGAAGGGGTCGCGCGCGCCGCGCACGACCTGCGGCATCGCCTGACCTCGCTCGAAGCCAACCCGCTCCTGATCGATGAGCGGGGCGCCGTGGCCGTCGACGCCCTGGCGGAAGCCCGGCCCGCGTGATCTTCGGCCTGTCGGCCGCGCTCGGATGGGGCCTCGCCGATTTCGGCGGCGCGGTCTCGAGCCGCCGGATGGGGAGCCTGCCCACCGTCCTGATCGCGCAGGGGCTCAGCGCGATCGTGATGACGGCGCTGGTGGTGGCCGGTGGTCACGACCCCGGCGCGATGTCGCCGTACCTACTGCTGCTGCTCGCGAACGGAGTCGCGAGCGCCGGGGCGTACGTGAGCCACTACCACGCGCTCGAGCTGGGGCCCGTGGCGGTCGTCTCGCCCATCGGTGCGACCTACGCGGTGGTGGGCGTGACCCTTGCTGTCGTCTTCCTGGGGGAGCGGCCGGGCCCGATCGCCCTCCTCGGGGGCTTGATCACCGTGGTCGGCGTGATGCTGACCTCCACCGACCTGCAGAAGGTCCGAGCGGGCACCCATACCCGCGCCCCCGGGTTGCCGTGGGCGATCGTGTCCGCGGTGCTGTTCGGTATCGGAGGGTTCCTGCTCGGGTACTTCGCCCAGGAGGTCGGTTGGGTGACCGGGCTTTGGGCGTCGCGGTGCGTGCAGCTATTCGCGTTCATGGTCCTCGCGATCGCCCAGCGACACCGGTTCGGGCGGGTGGGGTTCCACGGCGGGCTGCTGATGGCCCTCGGCGTCGGCGCAGCCGACCTGCTGGGCGTGATCTCGTTCTCCTACGGCGCGGCGAAGGGGTTCGTGTCGGTGGTGCTGATCGCGTCGGCGGTGTTCCCGCTGATCGCGGTCGTGCTGTCGGTGGGCTTGCTCCACGAGCGCCCCGCCGCGAACCAGTACGTGGGGATCGGGCTCACCGTGCTCGGGCTCGTCGCGCTCGGCTTGAGCTGACCGCGACGCGGCCGGCCGGCCGCATTCAGTCCTGGTCGCGATAACGGTAGAACCCGGCGGACTCGGGCGCGAGCGGCGTGTTCCCCAGGATCAAGTCGGCGGCCTTCTCGGCGGTCATCATCACCGGCGCGTAGATATTGCCGTTCGTGACGTAGGGCATCACCGACGCGTCGACGACGCGCAGGCCGTCGGTGCCGTGGACCTTCATCGTGAGCGGGTCGACCACCGACATCGGGTCGACGCCCAGGCGCGCGGTGCACGAGGGGTGGAGCGCCGTCTCGCCGTCGCGCGCGACCCAGTCGAGGATATCCTCGTCGGTCTCGACCGAAGGTCCCGGCGAGAGCTCGCCGCCGTTGAACGGCGCGAACGCGGGCTGGTTCAGGATCGCGCGCCCGACGCGGATCGCCTCGACCCATTCGCGACGGTCCTGCTCGGTCG